>NZ_JAWOCL010000141.1:0-25395 GCF_046483825.1 Sodalinema sp. | reverse complement strand
GCGGCTATATCTCTATCTGTGGTATATCCACATTCAGGACAGCGATGTACGCGAACTGAAAGCTCTTTTTTGCCTGTATTCGCACCACAACTGGGACAGGTTTGGCTGGTTCCCGTGAAGTCTACTTCAGCGTAAAAGACACCACGTTTCCAGCACACCCACTTCAGAATCCTCAAAAACTCACCGTGAGCTGCTGTTGAGTGGGCGCAAGCTTGTACTGGTATGTGAGGTGAATCATTACCTAAAAACGACACCTTATTTTTTAGGCTAGCACGGATGGTTGAAATATGCAATCAAAAAGTCGCCCTAGAAGGGCGAGGCTCTAACCCCAAAATTTTTCGTAGAGAGACCCTCGGCGACGTTTGGGTTCAACCCAGAGCCGTTCGAGTAGCCATAGGGCCAGAACGATCGCCACCTGAACGGGCCAGGGTGCGAGGGCAAACCCCACCACTAGGCTGACCAATCCCGTCATGGCTGCCAGTATACTGTAGATGTCTTCGGAGGTTTGACGGAACCAGTATAGGCAACCGGCGGCGATCGCCAAAGCTATCAAATCAAAGGGTAGCATTTGAGGTGACCTCTGTGGGGTTGATGTGCTGTTAAACGCAACGCTAGACCATGACTATCCTATCATTGGGCCTAAGCATTGGGCTGTATACCACATCACTTGAGGCACATCACCTGAGGGGATCAAGGTTTCCCGCCGAGCGTCAGGTGAGCATATTGATAAACGCTGGTTCTCGTTTTACTATGAAAAAAATATATGGCTGTTTTGAGTGGGGTCTTGCCAGACCCTAGCCCGCATCATTCAACGTCATGGGACAAGCGCTGCTATCTTGTCGCTGTTATCTTGTTTTAGTCAACCCTAGTGTATAAGGAGTCCTACCGTGTCTGTCGAAACTCTCGAAAAACGTTCAACAGTCCGTAAACATGCACCGCGTTATCGAGTGTTACTCCACAACGATGATTTTAATTCGATGGAGTATGTTGTGCAGACGCTGGTGCAAACGGTTCCGGCGATCACCCAGCCCCAGGCCGTTAGCATTATGATGGAAGCTCATACCAATGGCAAAGCGTTGGTGATTACTTGTGCGCAGGAACACGCCGAATTTTACTGCGAAACCCTACGTAATCATGGATTAAGTAGCTCCATTGAACCGGATGACTAATACATCCTATTAAAGCCCAGTTTTGGGCGAAATTAGCTGGATTTCGCCCAAAACTTTGCCCATGTCCTCAGCGTATTTTCGGGGTCTAGGAGTTCGCGGCCAGGGGTTACGTTCTAGGAGTCACGGAGTTGTCGAGGATGTTTCGTAAATCTTGGGGCGATCGCCCCCTCTTAGGCCGTTTGAGTCGCTTTGTGGCCCTGTTACTCCTCGTTTGGCTGCCCCTGGCCATCCCGATCTATGCTTGGGTTGAGGATGCCAATCTGGCCAGCATTTTGGCGACCGGGATTCTCTATCTGGAATTTCTGATCCTACTGAAGCTGTGGGGAACTCGGGTGTATGGGCGATCGCAGGTGTTTCGCGCCTATGGTTTGGAATGGAGTCGTCGCCAGGTTGGGGAGTTTCTCGGCGGCCTGTTGGGGGCAGCTGCCGCTATGGTGCTGCTCGTTCTCATCCAGGTCAGTTTGGGTTGGATGGCTTGGCAGGCTCTCCCGTCTGTGCGGGTACTCGTCGAGGCGATGGTTGTTGGCCTGGCTGTTGGTTTCGCTGAGGAACTCCTGTTTCGAGGCTGGCTTTGGGATGAGTTACGTCGAGACTATTCTCTACGCAAGGCGCTCATCCTCAATGGGATTATCTTCGCTTTGCTCCATTTTATTAAACCCCCAGAGGACATCTTACGCACGGCTCCTCAGTTGTTGGGCCTGCTTCTGTTGGGGGTGATTTTAGTGCAACTGACGATTCGCACTCAGCGGCGTTTGGGTGCGGCGATTGGCTTTCACGGCGGCTTGGTGGCTAGTTATTATCTGTTGACGGTTGGACGGATGTGGCAACCGTCGCCGCCATATCCCATGCTGATTACGGGGATTGATGGTAATCCCTTGGCGGGGTTGTTGGGCCTGGGGATGTTGTTGATGATTAGTGTCGGACTTCAAAAACTCGCTCCGCGATAAGTCGGGTTTAGGTGATTCGGGCCATGGCAGGGGATTTTTGTCTGAACTCTGTTGTTTTAAAAATCAACGCCAGGAATGCAAAAAATTGCGCAGCTTAGATGTTTGACTTGGCACGTCCGAGATGAAGCCCGTGGGAGTATTTAGCCCCTAATTGCGATATGTTGCCTTGATTCTAGCATGAAATACGGCCAAAAAACAATATTGTTACTGAACTTTACAAACATAACAAAAAAACCGCTCGGGGTTGGATTGGCGACTGGCCGAAGCGGTTAAGCTGAGGGGGAATCCCTCAATCGCGGCCCGCAAAGAACTGAGAAATCTCATCTAGGGGTTGTAACTGAGTCCCTGGATAGTAAAATTCGAGAATGTCCCGGCTAGATTGGCCGAGATTAGCCAAATTGTAGGAGCCAGTTTGACTCAATCCGACACCATGGCCAAAGCCTCCGCCGATAAAGGTATAGCCGTCTAAGACTCGCTCATCTTCATCTTCGTAGATGGGGTCAATATAGAAAAAGGTGCTAATCGGGGGATAGAACGCATTGCGAATTTCATCATTGGGAATTTCAATGATTCCTGTATCCGTGGTAATCGTCATCTTGAGAACACGTCCAGCCGGCGATCGCTCGACAATGGCCACCTCGCGAACCTCACTAAAATCAATCGAACGATTATTGCGACGATAATAGCGTTTGAGAAACTCCGTCATTTCCTGAAGACTGGTAGATTCCCGCCAACGAAACGTATTCCAAGTCGATTCATTAAACCCCTGCTTGAGTTCCATAAATTCGCGAAAATTGGCTTCGCGATCGAGGGGTTTCGCCGCCAAATCCCACATTGACGTGGGAGCATCCACCCGAGCCACCAAATAGGGACGAGATTCCCCTAACCAAACATCTTCAAACGGCGATGTCACACCGCCACTGGTGGAGGAATAGAGCGCGTCAATTGGCTCATTATTGTAAGTTAAAACGAGTCCTGACGTGGCGGCGATCGCGCGATCGGCCGTAGCCACCGTATTATCTAACCCCCAATACACCTGACAATGAGTGTCCGCACAAAGTTCATAATCATCGATCGCAAAGCGATGTAAATTCCGCACCGCATAGGTTCGCGCAATAATCGCTTGAGCCTCCACCGCCGCATAGGGAGCCGTGGGGCCAATTTCATGGGGAACCACCCCGCGCAAATAGGTTTCGAGGGGAACCGTATTCACCAGAGTATAACTACCATAAGCATTGGGTTGTAACTGCATCTGGCCGCCATAGGTTCGTTGCACCCCATCCGTGGCCACTTGAATCGTCCCTGAACTGGCGCTAACCGTGACCCTGTCGCGGTTGTAGCGAAATCCATCGACTTCCCATCCCGCCTGATAGCGACGATCGCGGACTTGGTTTTGTAGATAAGCGATGTCCAATCCCTGATTGTTGAGGGTTTCAACTAACAATCGACGTAATAATGGCGTTTGATAGACATCCCGCGCGGCCCAAACCTGCCAAATATCACTGGGTTGAGCGATTTCGACCTCAACACCGCGATCGCGCCAATCCTTGGCCGCTTGTTCAGCGTTTTCAAAACTGCGGTGAGTGCTGAGAACCACTCGTTCTTCTAATACGGGTTCTGTCAACGGCTGAATGCGCAATTCCAGCGTAAACTCATCGAGTTGCTGAGTGCGGGTTGTTCCGTCCCCCCCTTCAAAGGTGACCTTGAGGGTTCCTTGGCCACCATCTTCTAATACCAGGCGATCGCCGGCCTCTTCTCCAAACCGCTGCACCACACCAACATCAAGGGTAAACTCCGCCGCAACGGATGGGGCCAGAGTTCCCAGCCAGCCGAGGGTGGCTAAGAGGAGTTGGCTGAGTGGGGGAGTCCGCCAGCGGGGGGAGGAGGGAGAGAGAATCGGGCCAAACATGATAATGGGGATAAGGAGGAAGAGGGATGTTCCTGATAAGATAGCAAATCAAGAGACCCGCTGGGGACCCCTGTCGGTGCAACTATTGAATCACCTCGATACCCTGTTTATCTATCTCATCGTCAGTCTGGCCACTCTGGCGATTGTCATCGAATGTCGCGCCACTTACCGCGATTGTATTCATCGTTGTCGCGCCACCGCTGAGGGGATTCGACTGTTGCGATCGCACCCCAACCAAGACGGTATCCCCCTTGAGACGCTCAACTCAGAGCAAGTTCGGTGGCTTCTCGAACATCTCGACGGAGACTGTCCCCCCGAACATCCCAATCAGTTTTACCTGCATCGTCAGCAACAGCATATTATCTGTCTAACCTATCCGGCGATTCTAACCTCCCCGGTTCCCCGCAGTCCCGTGGCTACTGCACCCACTCTGCTGACAGGGTTAGGGGTGTTGGGAACCTTTAGCGGGATTTATCGAGGGTTCCAAGGGGTTCGTCTCGATGCCATTACCTCAACCGATCGCCTTCTCGACACCAGTGGCCAACTGTTGGCGGGAATGCAGGTGGCCTTCGCCACGTCCTTGTGGGGATTGGGAACCGCCAGTCTGTTGGTGTTGCTGTTGGGAATCAGCGAGCGAGTGCGGGTTTGGCGACGTCATTGGTTGCGATCGCAGTTTAGTCAGATTGCAATTTGGCGACCCCCCAGTCAGCTATTACAACGTCTGGTTCGAGACGCGCAACGGGGAGATCTCAAGGAATTGCAACAAATCCGTCAGATTCAAGAACGCCAACTGACGCTATTTGAGCAGGTTCAGCAACAGGTTCAGCGGCCAGCGTCCACCCCAGTTGAGGGATGGGAACGGCTCGAACAACAGTTCACTGAAGGGATTTTAGAACCTCTGGCGCAACAATTTGAGCAACAGCAGCAGTTACTCCAGGACACCCACCTGGCGATTCAGACCCTATCTGAGTCGTTTTCCCAGCAAGTTGAACCAGCTATTGTGACCTTGACGCAAGAGATGGCGGGGATGAGTCGGGTTCAGGAGGAGGCGAATCAAGGCTTGCTGGCGGTTTGCGATCGCCTCGATCAGACGTTACAGCAGGTTCAGGATTACAGTCAAACGGCGTTAGAGCGAAGTGTTGAGATGCAGCGATCGCTCCTCGATGACGTTCAGCAACGAACTGAGGCTATTTTAGAGCAAAGTCAGGGCAGTTTTGCCAGTCAGGCCGAGGTTTTGCAAGCGGTGGGGGAGGAAACGGTGGCTACGATGACGGAGGCGCGATCGCAGTTAATGGCCAGTTTAGATACGATTGATCGTCTCATCCAAGACAGTCGCCAAACGGTTGAGGGGGAGTTAGAGCGATTCCGCTTGGATTATCAAGATGCGTTAGATGGCTATTTTTCCCAACAAAATGAGTTATTAAAATATACGTTGCTTAAACAACGCCAAGGATTAGAGACGGTGGTGGAGTCTTGGCGAGAGAGTTTAGAAGAGAGTTTACAAGGGAATAACGACGAGGACAACTCCCACGTCAGAGAGGAGATGCAGGAACCATGATTGGCGAACCCCAGCCAGATATCCCGAACAGCGACGAGTCAGGGATTTGGCTATCGATTGGCGATTTAATGTCCGGCTTGTTGCTATTTTTTGCCCTGTTGTTTGTCACGGTGATGGTCAAGTTGCGCGATTATCAACAGGCGTTCGAGCAGTTACCGATTGTGGTTCTCAATGCAATTGAGCGGGAGTTAGGAGGACAAGATATTGAGGTTGATGAGCGCACGGGAGATGTGAGTATTGGCGATCGCATTCTCTTTGACTACAATAGTGCCACATTAACGCCCGAAGGGCAAGCGTTTTTAAAACAATTTATTCCCACCTATAGTCAAGTCATTTTTAGTAATCCTGATTTGGAAAACGAGATTGTTCGCATTATTATTGAAGGCCACACCAGTTCTAGTGGAACGGCGCAGGGAAATTTAAACCTAAGTTTGCAGCGATCGCAAGCGGTGTTCAACTATATTGCATCAGATGCGGTTCAATTCCCCCAGAAAGAGGAGTTTCAGCAAAAACTGCTTCCAGCGGGCCGTGGCGCACTTGACGCGAATCCTGAGCGAGATGATCCCGGAGATCGGCGGGTTGTTTTTCGTTTTCAATTACGATAATAATCGGTTTTTAGGGTTTAAAATGATAGGAAAAATTGACCGCAGATTAAAAACATTACCGTAGTAGGGGCGATTTTTTTTGCTCCTACGGCTCATCTACTCCGAGGAACCATCAACCATCAATTCAAACAAAACCTCTTCATTTTGCAGAACTTTAATATTCAGAAATAAAGGTCCCGTTGTATAGGTTAATTCCTGAGCAACCGCTTGAATCGTCACCTCTCCCGACTGTTCCAAAAGACGTTCCAAGAAATCGCGAAACTCCTGAGGACGACCGCCAATCATCTGAATTTGCGCCGGTAAAATTCCTTCCCGTTCCCCTTGAAAACGAGCCGCTTCAAGCAACCAATAGACTCGATTTCCCACCTCATCGAGATTATCATTTAAATCAACCGTGACCTCAGCCACCACCTCATCGGCTTCAAACACCACCTCATTACGCAAAACCTCAAAAAAGCCTCGCACTAGAACTTCCCCAAGTAGATAATTGCGAGACGATCGCACCCGAACCACATATTCCTCACCATCAGCCAAACGTTCCGTCAAATCGCTTACCTCTTGGGAATCAATCCGTAACGTGGCCTCCTCCGTCTCGGGAGTACCTGGACGTAATACCTGAGTAGCGACTCGATTGGCTTCTTGGAGAATTTGCAACACCACCTCATCGACCTGAGTGGGATCGAGGACTCGCACCCGCGCCGAGGTGAGAACCTGTTGCTGAAGAATGGCTAAACGTCGTTCTCGTAATAATTGAAAGTCCTGGCCAATGCGTTGTAACTCTTCTTGTAGAGCCATCTGTTGCTGAGTGAGACTAGCCAGGAGTGTTTCGCGTTCGGCGAGTTCCAACTCCTGGCGTTGCAACTCCTGGGCCTGTTGCGATCGCTCCTTCTCCTGGCGGGCCAATTCTCCTTCCTGAGTCATCAAACGTTGACGATTCTCTTCGAGTTCGCGATCGCGGGCCTGAAGTTGTCGCCGGGCCTGTTCAGCGGCGGCTTCGAGTTGTCGTTGTTGGCGTTGTAGCTGCGCAATCCCTGACTCTAAGGCCTGTCGTTGCGTCTCGGTGTCAAGTAACTGGGACTCGATGCGGCGAATTTCCAATTCGGCTTGACGGCGTTCTTCTTCTGTGGTAATAAGTTCGGTCTCGGTCTCTCGTAATTGTCGTTGAGTTGCAACTTGTTCCTCCAAAGCCTCAGCCAAATCCTGAGACACCTGTTCAAGGGAGCGATTGAGCGCATCAAGGCGCTCCTGAACCAACACCGTGCGATCGCGGGCCGCCGCCAGTTCCGACTCAACGCGGATTTTATCAGCTTGTGTATCCTGCAAATCCCGGCGAGCCGAATATAAATCTTGCTGAATCTCCTCAAGTTGGAATAAACCAGTACGCAATCGTTGATCGAGTAGCAACAGAATAGCTAACGTGGAGGCAGAAATCAGGCCACCCGTCACCACCGTAACAAGAGTAGCGGTTTTGCGCGGACGTAGGTTAAACAGACTGAGGCGAGCCTTTCCCACCTTGGTTCCAATCTGATCCCCCACCGTTGCGATCGCGCAACCGAGAACCAACATGGCCAAAATTAAAACATATCCGGTGGTCATGGCTCCTCCTGTGCGATTGGGACCCCTCGGGAGAGAGAGCGGCGTAACTCACCGCAAAACGGCGGCGATCGCCGCTGATAGCATGGTGACACAGGAGCGATCGCCGCCGTGGGTGGATGCGGCGGATGCTATTCTAGCGGGTTTTCGGCCAACCTCAGCGATCAGGTAAACTGTTGACTGAGGGCCACAGGATTATGAACCGTGATCTTCTTCTTATGAATCGAGATCATCTCATCTTGGCGTAAATCTCCTAATAAACGAGTCACCGTCACCCGAGTTGAGCCAATGGCCTCGGCGATCGCTTGGTGAGATAACTTGAGATCAATGGTGATCCCCTCAGAACTTGGAAGACCAAAATCCCGACAGAGAATCAGTAAAAAGCTCACCAAGCGCGATCCCATATCTCGGTGAGCGAGGGTTTCGATCATCATCTCCGTCTGTAAAATCCGGGATGACAACCCCTGTAACATCAAAATCGATAAATCCGGGTCTTCCTTAAGGGCCTTCTCAACTTGTTCAATGGGAACCGAGAGCAACTCAACCGGTGTAAACGCCACAGCGTGGTAAAACCGATCCGAACGATGTCCGGTAATCAAAGACAAGACCCCAAAGACACTATTTTCGCGCAACAGAGCTACCGTAATCTCCTCCCCCGCCTCATAAACGCGAGAGAGTTTGACTGCACCCTTAACCAAAAAATAAACGCGCTCAGCGGGGTCGCCGGGAAAAAAGATGGTTTTTCCACGTTCATAATTTTCAACAACCGGCGGAAATGCACCGCTTCCCATCTGGTGAAATACCGCCGCCAGTGGTTTGTCCTGCATGGCTACCATCGTCCTCTCCCTATCACATGCCTCAAAATTGCCGTTATCCAGCAGGCGCGATCGCCCACCCTTATTCTGCCATTGACCTCGCCTCATCGGGGAACTTCAGTCCCCAAATTCGAGCCTGAGACCACTAAAATTGAATTTTGAGCAAAAATTCGTCAAATTTGCTACCTTCCGACCCATTGATCCCAACGGGAGTTCCTCATCAGGGGTCGAGATTTTCCCCGGACCTCCCCAGTCGAGGCGCGATTTTGCCCGAAAATATGGTACAAAGCTGATTGTCACTCAGGATAAACTATGCTGGATCTTACCGGAAAAAAAGCCCTGGTCACGGGAATTGCCAACAACCGCTCCATCGCCTGGGGGATTGCGCAACAACTCCACCAAGCGGGAGCCGAACTCGCCATTACCTACCTCCCCGACGATCGCGGCCGTCAAGAGACCAAAGTGCGCAGCCTCGTCGAACCCCTAACCCCGAGCCTGATTGAACCCTGCAACGTCCAAGACGAGGAACAAACCCGCCAACTCTTCGAGACCATTCAGGACAAGTGGGGAACCTTCGACATCCTCATTCACTGTCTAGCCTTCGCCGGGAAAGACGAATTAAGCGGTGATTTCAGTAACGCCTCCCGTGAAGGCTATCTACGAGCCCTCGAAATTAGTTCCTACTCTCTCGTACAGATGGCGGGTTTAGCCAAACCGCTGCTCAACGAAGGGGGAAGCCTACTAACGATGACCTATCTCGGTGGCGTGCGCGTCGTCCCCAACTACAACGTCATGGGAGTCGCCAAAGCCGCCTTAGAAACGAATGTACGCTATCTAGCCGCTGAACTCGGCCCCGCTAAACTACGGGTCAACGCCATCTCCGCCGGCCCCATCCGCACCCTCGCCTCATCAGCGGTAGGAGGGATTCTCGACATGATTCATCACGTCGAAGAAACCGCGCCGCTGCGTCGCACCGTCACCCAAACCGAAGTGGGGAACACCGCCGCCTTCCTCTGTAGCGACCTCGCCAGCGGGATTACGGGCCAAGTGGTCTATGTGGACGCCGGCTACGAAATTATGGGAATGTAGGATTCGAGACCGGTTTAAGGGGGAGACGTCGGCCCGCCGTCCGGTCGAGTTTCCGGTAGAGTCAAGGAGATGCGCGTCCCCCCACCGGGGAGATTTTCGGCCCAAATCCGGCCCCCATGCTGCTCGATAATGCGGCGACAAATGGTTAAACCGAGACCCGTTCCCCCTTTCTTGCGCGAATCCGAAGTATCCACTTGGTGGAAGGGGTCAAACACTTGCTCTAAGGAGTTGGGGGGAATCCCGCGACCGCGATCGCAGACCTGTAAACAGATTTCCCCCGGTTGAGACCAATCCCGCAACCCAAAGCTAACCACAGCACCGGGGGGCGAGAACTTTATAGCATTACTGATGAGATTTGTCAAGACCTGAATCAATAAATCTCCATCAGCCCAAACCAGGTATTCCCGTAGATCCTCAGTTTTGGGGACAATTTCAAGGCCAATGTCATCCTGCTCAGCCATGGCCCGCATGGTGTCTAAACTTTGTTGCAGCAGAGCGAGCAACGGATGATGTTGGCGATTAATCTCGACCCGTCCCGATTCCAAACGTTGGAAATCCAAGAGATCATCAATCAAGCGTCGTAGGCGATTGGTATTGCTCAGCGCAATAGAGACCAGATGTTGGCCTTTTTCCGAGAGGGGGCCGAGCTTGCCACTATTAAGTAACCCTAGGGCGACCTGCATCGGCGTTAAGGGGGTTCTCAACTCATGACTAACCATAGAAAGAAACTCATTTTTGAGCTTTTCAATGGCCAGGCGCTCGCTAATATCCTTAAAGGTCAACACCGCCCCAAGATGTTGTCCATTCAAGACAATCGGTGTACAGATATAATCAACGGGGAACGTCGAGCCATCCAAACGGCAGAATTGGGCCTGATGAATCGTCGGCGACGTTCCAGGGAGATTACACTGTTCGAGTTCAGACACCTGAGTTTGCCACATTTGTTGCCAAAAGGGGGGAGACGCCGCCTCAGCCTTAGGAGACTCCTGAGAGGATTGAGGGGGACTAATGATGTCATACAACGACAAGCCAATAATCTCAGCGACGTGATCACTCCCCAACATCCTCGCCGCCGTTGGATTACAAAACGCCACCTGCTGACGTAAGTTGATCTCACAAATCCCCTCTCCCGCCGCATTCAAAATCAACTCATAGCGGTGACGCAACCGTTCTAAAGCCGCCTGATACTGTTTGCGATCATGGATGTCCGCCGCCGCACAGATCACATACTTCGGGTCAGTCCCCTCAACCACCACCTGGGCCGTCACCTGCGCCCAGCGCCAGGACCCATCCCGTCGCCGTTGTCGCTTCTCCCTCGAACAGCTACCGAGGGTTCCCAACTGCATCTGTTGCAACGAGTCTAAAGACTCAGGTAAGTCGTTGGGGTGCAGAATATCGGCCATATTCAGCTGCAACAACTCCTCAGGTTCATAGCCGAGGAGATTGCAATAGCGACGATTCACCCGCAAAAAATTGCCCTGAAAGTCGAGTTGCGCAATTCCCACCGCCGCCTGTTCAAAGGTGACGCGGAAGCGTTCCTCACTGTCTCGCAGGGCCTGTTCGACGCGACGGCGATCGCAGTAGTTATAGATAATCTCCCCCACCACCCGCAACAATCGCGCCTCTTCATCAGACCAATGGCGAGAACTTGAGCGAGTCATACTGACCCCCAAACAGCCCCAAAGTCGTCCCAAACGGTCCCAGATGGGAACCTCTAAAATCGATTGCACTCCCATATTTTGTAAGAGTTGGCGTTCTGCGGTGGCCTCATGGGGGAGTTCATCGACTTGTCGTAACAAAAAATCGCGATTCTGTTGCAGTTGCTCCAACCACCAGTCGAGCTCATTTAAGGGGATATTCTGCACGTGGTCTAAAAATAAGGGAACCGTCTCCTCGGCCCATTCGCCAATCCAGGAGGCGCTGTTGGCAGTCCAATCCAGGTGCGTGATGTGAACCCGATTGGCGTTGAGCGATCGCCCCAACAAGCCCAGTAAATGAGTCCAATCCGCCGCCTCATTGCTCGTCAGACGGCTCGAAAAGCGGGCTAAGGCCGTTTCAAAGTTTAATTGTTGTTGGAGCCGCAATTCTGCCCGTTTGCGATCGCTGACATCCTGAACAATCGCCAAGAAATAGCCCGCCAACTCCCCCTCTTCCGGGAACGAGGACAAATTCAACTGCACCCAAACCCAAGACCCATCACAACGGTGATAGCCTTGTTCCCACTCCCGTTCCGATAACCGGACATCGGCGTCGGCCGCAAAGGCTTCGAGTTGCAAGATCGGTTGATGGGGTCCCAAAATCTGGGTCAGGGTATGATTCTGCTGGCAAATCTGTCCCTGAGGATCTAAAATCGCCATGCCCACCGCCGCCTGGTCAAACATCGTCCGTAAACGAGTCTCACTTTGTTGGACCTGGGTATAGAGATTGGCCTGACCAATGGCAATACTGACTTGGTCTGCCAGTTGTCGTAACATCTCAACTTCCCAGTCGAGCCAATGTCGTGGCTGGGAACATTGATGGGCAATTAACAAACCCCAGAGATTCTCTCCCAACGCTGAGGGATGGAGAATCGGCACCACCACCTGAGAGCGCACCTGCATCGTCCCCAACAGGCTCATACAAGTGCCATAGTGGCAATGGAGGTCTGGTTCAATCATCACCCGAGGCTGTCCCTGAGCATACTCCTGATAACAGACCTGGGGCAGTTCAGTGTCATAAAAGTTCAACCCCAAGGTGTCTCGATAAGGAAGCTCCACCGACTCACTGACCACCTGACTCCCGGCCAGGCCTTGCAAGCGGACAATAATGACGCGATCAGCCTTGAGAGAATGGCGCACCTCTCGCACCGTGCGATCTAAAATCTCTTCGAGATTGAGGGATTCCCGAATACGTTGAGTCAGAGTGGTTAAGAGGCGATCGCGTTGGGCCTGACGTTGCAGAATTTCCTCATTTTGCTTGCGATCCGTTAAATCGACGATCGCCCCATCCAAATAGAGTAAATTGCCCCAGGGGTCCCACATCCCCTGTCCCCGTTCATAAATCCAACGCATTTGACCATCGGCACAGAAAATCCGAGCTTCAAAGGCATAGGCTTGACGGCGGCCGATGGCCTGGTTGATGATTTGGCGAATCCGGGGTAAATCCTGATGATGGATAATTTTGTGCCATAACTGAGCATCGTCGAGAAAGGCCTGCGCCTGATAGCCAGTCATCTCTTCAATGGCATCACTGATAAACACCGTGGCCCAAGTCTGATTTGGCAACACCCGATAAATAACACCCGGAACATTAGCCACTAAGGAACGAAACCGCTCCTCACTGGCTCGCAAGGCAATTTCCGTTTGCTTTAATTCGGTGATATCGCTACTGATGCCATCAATGCGTAGGGGGTGTCCTTGGCCATTGCTGACCAGCCGCGCTCGCAGTCTCAGCCAGCGCTCCTGGCGATTTTGCCGCCGTTGTCCAGGAACGCTCTCCCCAGACTCATTATCGGGGCGACGCACTAAAATCCGATATTCAATATCGACGCTTCCCTCAACTTTGAGTTGTCGCCATTGACGTACAAAGCTGGCGCGATCGCCGGGGTGGATATTGCGCATCCAGGGATTTTTCATCCGGGCTAATTTCTCGGCTGAGCGACCATAGAGCCGTTGCACCGCTGGACTGACATAGAGCAGTTGCATGGTTTGGGGACACATGGACCAAACCGCATCATCGAGGGACCCTAGAATCCCGTTAAGTCGTTCTTGACTGGCCCGCAACGCCGCTTCACTGGCCCGTAAGGCCGCTTCGGCGCATTGATGTTCGGTGATATCACTGGCAGTTCCTAAAATCTGCTGCACCTTCCCCATCTGATCACGCTTAAAGACCACATCGCGCGATCGCAGCCAACGATAACTCCCATCGGCGTGACGCAAGCGATATTCAAATTCGCTCACTTCACCATCGTCTAGGTCTTGCCAGGCGGCAAAATAGGCTTGCAGACGAGGAATGTCCTCAGGATGACAGAGCCGTTGCCATTGAAGTAGGGGCGAAAAATTTTTCGCCCCTACAGTATGACAGAGGCATTTAGGTGAGTAACCTAAAATGGCGTTGACTTGGCCGTTAATAGAGAGGATGACCAAACTCTGGACATCAATGGTATAGAGAATTTGCGGCGAGGCATTGGCAATGGCCTCGATAAACTCCTGACTTTGACGCAGTTGTTCATAAGCCTGTCGCCGCTGGGTGATATCTCGATAGGCACTCAGATAACAATTGCGTTCCGACAGGGGTAAATAGGTTGTCGACACAAGCAGCGTTCTGAGGCTGCCATCTTTAGCGCGAATGGTGGTTTCGAGGTTACGCAGACAGCCTTTTTGCCGCACCTCCACTAAGCGATCGGCCGCTTCGGCAAAGGCCTCGGCATCGGGATAGAGGGTGGCCAGAAAACTCTCGCTCTCTTGGGCTTCTGTGCCGCTGTAACCGGTGATTTCCGCCATTTTGGCATTAAACAGACCAAAGTTATCGGCATCATCGCTGAGGGTGATTCCTTCCTCGACGGTTTCGATAATGGTGAGGAGTCGTTGAGCGAGTTCATAAAGGTCTTCTTCGGCCTGTTTGCGATCGGTGATTTCAAAAACGATGCCATTCCAGATCACCCGGCCATCCGGATGACGATGGGGGTAGGAAATGCCCTGAAGCCATTTCTTGCGGCCTGAGGGGAGATTGATGCGCCATTCAAAGTTCCAGGGGGTGAGGGTTTTGGCCGAACGGGCGATCGCCTGCTGGGCAAAGGGAATATCGGCCGTATCCATGACTCTCCAGAGGTAACCGGTATCGGCTTGAATGTCAGCGGCGGAGAGTTCAAAAATCTCTTCACAGTTAGAACTAACGTAGGGAACCTGATCGCGACCATCGGGATGCAAGACATAGTCAAAAATCATGCCCCGAATATGCAGGGCCAGTTGTTGCAGGCGACTACGACGGTCATCGTCGTCGAGATCGTCGAGATCGAAGTCCGGCTCAAAGTCACTTAAATCCACGCCAAGGGAGGGGGTGGGAGCGGCTTCCCACCGCATCAGGAACAGTGGACTGGAGTTGCCAGAACTCGGCAGCGGCGAGAGGGTTGCCATCACGCTTTGAACACCCTGTCCGGGGATGTGAAGCCGTTGGGGAAAGGGTTGGGAGTCTTGAGGATGTTCCCGGTTAAGCCGTGCGATTTCAGCCAGGAGGCGATCGCCCTCGCGCGGGGAGAGCCACGATAATAGGGAACGTCCTAAACACTGGTCGCGATCGCAATAAAGTTGATTCACCACCACCTGACTGGCAAAGTGAATCGTGGCATGGCAATCCAGATATAAGTAGGCAACCGGCAACTTTTCAGCAATCGCCCGATGAATTTGCTGTTCCTGTTCCAATTGTTCGAGGCGAGCAACGAGAGTCGAGATGAGGGCAGCATCAAGGGTCATTGGAACACTTAACAATTAACAATTAACAAGGGGAAATCGGGTTCACAGTCTTGGCTAGACTCGTTCGATTGATTCGAGCCTCCCTGGGGACTTCTGCACTGTCGCTAACCAGGGATTCCTTCAACTATAACAACTGCGATCGAGGCTGACGAAATTCATACCATTTTTCAATACGCTGGCTATACATTGACATGGGGCAAAGGCGAACAGCCGTTTCCCTCAACAGGAATGCCTGAAAATTGCGATAAGATAAATTGGCAGCAAAAACGAGCAGGAGTCTGAGAATAACGCCTTTTTACAGACTCCTGCTTAATTTTGTCCACTTCGAGTTTGAGAGGTTCTCCTAGCCCCTAAGTCCAGGCTAAAAGCTGTTTAATCTGGGGAACAAGCTGCAAGGGATCAAAGGGTTTAGAAATAGCGGCAGCAATGCCTATGCCTTGAAAGTTCTCAACAATCTCTGCTGCACCTTTAGCGGTTAACAACACGACAGGAATCGATTGTGTGTCGGGAAACTCCTGTAAAACTTTTGCCGTCATCAAGCCGTCCATATCTGGCATCATGACATCGAGTAAAATGGCGTCAGGATGGTGGAATCGAGCCAAATCCACCCCCTTACGTCCAGATTCCGCCGTCAACACCTGCCAACCGCCTTCAAGTTCCAAAGTCAGTTGGGTGACCTCTCGGATATCCTCCTCATCATCAATAATTAAAATACATCGGGTATCCATAATGTTTAATCTAGGTTCAGCCACAACCAGACGACTCTTTAGACGTTAGCGTCAGAAGTCAACGTTAAGTTTAATGAACAAACAGACAACAGGTCGAGTCGATCTGTATTCGCCGGGGCCTTATCTCTATTTTAACGCATTGTCAAGGAAAGGCGACAACTCAACTCCCCGGTGACTCCTCAACCTCTGGCGAATAGAGAACCACCTGGCCCCGGCCCGCTTCTTTGGCTTGATAAAGCGCCTGATCGGCCCGACGATAGAGAATGGGTAAATCATCCCCATGTTGGGGAAACTCAGCGACTCCGGCACTAAAGGTAACCTTGAAGTGAACCCCATCTTCGAGGACAAACGTCTGCGATCGCCATTGGTCCAAGACCACCGATAACCGTTCTACAGCATTCACCGCCCGAGTATCAGCCATCACCACCACAAACTCCTCACCTCCCCAGCGGCCCACCACATCATCGGGCCGAAAGGCATCCCGCAACATCTCCCCAAAGCGGTGTAACACCAAATCCCCTGTGGCATGGCCATAGGTATCATTGACGGGCTTAAAATGATCGAGATCTAACATGGCAAAACTGGCTGGGCGATCATTACGCAGGGCAACCCGCAACAGATTAGCGATATCATAACTGGACTTGCGGCGATTGGCCAGGCCCGTCAGGGCATCGAGTTCCGCCAGATTTTGCAGCAGTTTTGTCCGTTCGAGGCGATTAAACAGCCGCGAAATCAGTTCAGGTCCTGAAATCGGCTTACTGACATAATCATCGGCCCCCGCTTGAAAAATCCGATCCACCGTCGCCGAGTCGGTATGGGCCGTGAGAAACAAAATCGGCAGTTTGCGCCATTGAGGTTCATTGCGAACCACCTGACAGAGTTCAATGCCGCTGTAATGGGGCATTTCAAAATCCAAGACCAGCAAATCCGGCATAAAGTTTTCTAAGGCTTGCCAAAATTCCCGTGGGTCATCGAGGGTTTCGAGTTGGAGTCCCCAGGGACTCAGGAGGGTGCTTAAGCCTTGCAATTCTTGCCGGTCATCATCGACAATCATGACTTTGGCTGCCGTATGCGATCGCTGGATCACTTCCATCACCACTTCCATAATTTGCGGCATCGGTGTCGGCTTTTGCAAAAAGGCTTGACTTCCCAAACGGGAGACCGAAAGGCGATCCTGGAAACTATCGCGCACCGTCAAGACCACCACCGGAATCTCAGGACGATTGCGGGCCAGTTCTTCGAGTAGCATTAAGCCATCTTCTCCGGGTTCAGGAAAATTGAGATCAAGGAGAATTAACCCCGGTGAATAGGTGACAATCGCCGGCCGGGCCTCCTGAACCGTGGTGGCAATTTTGACATCCATCCCCCAGGTTTCGGCTTCTTCGGCAATTTGTTCGGCCAAGACGCGATCGTCATCGACAATCAGTAAGCGGCGTTGTTCAGGGTCCGGTAAGGTGGGGGGTTCCGGGACGACGGCTGTGGGATGACCTTGAAACTGTTGGCGTAACTCCACTAACCACTGTTGGAGTTGATCGAGTTGGGGCTCGGTGAAGGCCTGCTCTTGCAGCAACATTTCCTCAATTTGGCGGGCTAGGCTAGACCCATAGTGATAGCCAAACGTCCCGAGGGAACCGGCCAACTTATGGGCTTCTTGGCGGGCGGTTCCTTGTAAAGTTTCATCATGGGCCGCGAGAGCCGAAATCCCTTCTTCGAGCCGGTCAACCCGTTTGAGGACATTGGGTTTAATCCGCTTCCAGAGTGCCTGAATGGCATTGAGGGTTGTCGCATTGCGATTGCTGGCGGCGTTGGGGTCAGGATTCGGCGGGTCGTCATAACAATCTTGGAGACGGTAGCCGACACCATAGATGGTTTCGATGAGTTTGGGCGGTGCATCCACGGCTTTGAGTTTGGTGCGTAAGCCTTTGATATGAGCGCGTAGGGTGTTTTCCGTGGGCGGTTCTTCGAGGGACCAGAGATGCTCGATAATGACATCTCGTGAGAAGACTTGAGTGGGCGATCGCAAAAACAGTTCGAGAAGGGCGTATTCTTTGGGAGTCAGGGATAGGGGGCGATCGTCATAACTGACCTCACAGGTGGCGGGATCGAGTTGCAGCGGTCCCCAGGTCATAATTGGGGGACGAGAATAGCGTCCCCGCCGCACCAGGGCGCGAATCCGGGCCAAGAGTTCTTCGAGGCCGACCGGTTTCACCACATAGTCATCGGCCCCGGCGTCGAGGCCTAGGACTTTATCACGACTGTTATCGAGGGCCGTCAACAACAGCACCGGCATTTGATAATGTTCTGAGCGTAGGGTTTTGCAGAGACTGATTCCATCGAGTTTCGGCAGCACCACATCTAGCACCAAGAGGTCATAGTCAAAGGTGCGGGCGTAATTGAGTCCGCTTTCTCCATCAACGGCTACATCGACGATGTAGTTGCGATCGCTCAGGTATTGATTGAGGAGTTGCGCGAGATATTCATCATCTTCAACTAAAAGGATTTTCACAATTGTACTTTGACTCAAACAGAACCTTGAACCCAGCCACAAACCACCGTCTCTCAGCCAATGCAGTGGGCTTAGTTATCGTATTCTATCGATTTCCTAGGATTCCCTCCCAAGACTCCCTCGTCCCATCGAGTCAGCTTGCTATCCTAGAGAGGTGCATCGGCGGTTAGACCCACAAAATCCTTGCCGTTATCTTGACAGATTTAACAAAATATGATATACAAAGACGACTTAATGCGTGCGATCGCCGGACAAAACCGAGGACTCGAAGCCAGCGACACCGACAAAACCGCCATTCTCAGTGCGATCGCCCGACTCGAAGACCGCAACCCCACCCCTCGACCCCTCGAAGCCCCAGCCCTCCTAGACGGCAACTGGCGACTCCTCTACACCACCAGTCGCGAACTCCTCAATATTGATCGCTTCCCCTTCTACAACCTCGGGGACATCTACCAATGTATCCGCCTAGAAGACCGGAAAATCTACAACATCGCCCAACTGCAAGGCCTCCCCTACCTCGACGGCCTCGTTAGCGTCGCCGCCCAATTCACCCCCACCTCCCCCGTCCGCGTTACCGTCAAATTTCAGCGTTTCGTCGTCGGCCTGCAACGAATCATCAACTACCGCAACCCCAACCAATTCATCGAAGCCTTAGAATCCCCACAAAAATTCCTAGCCCTCGACTCCCAAATCCAAACCGACCGCCAAGGCTGGCTCGACATCACCTATCTCGACGAAACCCTCCGTATCGGCCGAGGGAACGTCGGCAGCGTTTTTGTCCTCGCCAAAGCCTGAACCCAACATCTAAACCCCAACCTCTAAACCTGGGGAATTAAACCTGGGGAATCGTCGCCCCCGTCAGGACCGCATCCGTGAAATCGGCTCCCTCAATAATGGCATCCGTCAAATCCGCCTCCGTCAAATCCGCCCCTCGGAACAGGACTCCCCTCAAATCCGCCCCAGAGAAGCGCGTCCCCTGTAACTGTGCCGCCGTCAAATTAGCCCCAAACAAATAGCTATACGTCAAATTCGTCCCCCTCAACGACGCACCCATCAACAAGATTTCACTCAACACCGCCCCTTGAAGATTCGCCCCACTCAAATCCGCCCCCTGAAAATCGCCAAGATTCAACGCCGCCCCCGACAAGTCCGCGTCAGCAAAGATTGCACCGACAGCAACCGCCCCCGTCAGTCGCCCCTCCGAGAGTCTCACCTCCGTCAAATCAGCATTGACGAGATTGGCCCGATTCAAATTCACGCCAAATCCCGAACTCCCCTGCAACGTCGCCTCACGCAAACTGGCTCCCTGGAAATTAGCCTGACTCCAGCGAACCTGCTGCAAATCCGCCCCGTTGAGGACAGCACTTCTAAAATCAGTCCCGGCCAAATCGGCCCCAGCCAGATTGACATGATTTAAGCGCGCCGAGAGGAATTGCGCCCCCTGTAACTGCGCCCCCTCCAGATTGGCTCGTCCCAAACGGGCAAAGTTGAAGTTAGCCTGGGTTAGATTGGCCCCTTGCAACTGGGCCTGTCCTAATTGGCCCTCAACGACAGTGGCCCGACTCAAATTAGCCCCTTGTAAGTTCGTTTGAGTCAAAATCGCCCCCTCTAGGTTCGCCCCTTCTAGGTTCGCCCCCTCCAGATTGGCCTGGTTGAGATTGGCGCCGCGCAAATCGACTCCTTGCAATTGCGCCCCGGACAAGTCTGCATCTTCTAGGTCACAACGGCGACAAGCCTGAGTCTCCTGAAGTTGCTCAAGATGACGACCACGAGCGCTATAGCCCGGCCTCGCCTCAGTGCCGATGATGCCGCCGATGATGCCCAACATCAGTAATCCTACAGACCAACCATTCCAACGGAATACTCGTTTCATTTTTATTCGTCTCATTTTTAACACTTACTCATTCATATTGCGGTAGGTCGCCACTGCCGAGGGTGAAATTCGATTGAGATAGCGGAAAATCCAGTATTTCATCACCGTATCCAAAATCACCGGAAACGTCGCAATAAACATAAAGTTAAAATCCCGGCTTTCAGCTAAGCCAAAGTGATGAGAGACCCCTTCGAGGATGATTTCCCAACCGTGGGGGGAGTGGTAGCCCACGAAAATATCCGTAAAGAGAATAATAATGAAGGCTTTAGCACTATCACTGAGTCCATAAATTAGGTCATCAATAAAAGATTTAACGATCGCAATTTCCCGTTTACTATTCATCAACACCAAAATAAAGGCGCCCAATGAACAGAGGTCGGCTGCCACATTTTGCAGAGCATTATTACTCATATTCTGATATTTACGAGCAATCTCACGGGCTTCTTCAGCCACTTGAACCTCAAACTCTTCGTCTGACAAATTGGGGGCGGAGCCAATCGCCATCCGAAATCGTAGTCGCTCTTCATAGTGATTTAACTCCCGATAGGCTTCTTCTTCAAAATCTGGATTGATAAACAGTTCAATTTGCTCATAGAAATACTCATTATAAATCGGGCGAATAATGAGATTTTTAGAAACTTGGTGAGTTAAAAGAGGAACCAGAATCAACAGCAAGATAAACTTAAGAGAAATAACGGTTTTACTTTTGTAATAGCGAAATTTCTCAACAACATCCTCTTCTGCATTGGGGTCGAGTTCTTCCTTGATACGATTGATAGTTCTCAGGATCGAGCGGGGTAACAAACTCGCTTGTCCAGAGATAGATTCCACATCACTAGCGGTATTGACGCGAGATGTACGGGCGGTTTTAAAGTCATCGCGCCAGTTGCGAGTGGGACTGCTAGCTCCTTGATTAAAACGACCCGAGAGATCCTGAAACCTCTCAGAATCGCTCTGAGGCTCAGAGGGGGAACCGTTGGCCGTTTTTCCTGACTGGCGGTTCGCTTGTAGGG
The DNA here is from genome assembly GCF_046483825.1 of Sodalinema sp. Lineage (NCBI taxonomy): Bacteria > Bacillati > Cyanobacteriota > Cyanophyceae > Oscillatoriales > Oscillatoriaceae > Sodalinema > Sodalinema sp. Next base: position 4,140 of record NZ_JAWOCL010000141.1, on the reverse strand, counting down.
GTTTCGGGGTTTCCCGAGGTTGAGCCTCAATGGGAGGACTTGCCGCCGATGAGGGGGGTTGAGAAAAATACTTCCCAGCAATCTCATCGATAATTTTCAGCTTTTTAAGATTCTCTGAAAATTGATAGGTGTCATCAGGAGAATAACGAGATTTCGAGTCATCAGTAGCTTGTAATTGAATCGGCCCGATCGCAGAAGAAGAACGGGTAATCCAATTGAGAGTGCTGCGGCTGGCCCGAAACTCTCGCAGGCGGCGTTGGATGATGTCGAGGTTGCGATCGCGTTCAGCTTTAAGTTGTCCCCATTCTAGGGACGTATAGCGATCGCCCTCGCCGGTCATTTTCTCTCCCTGGAAATACTGCTGTTCGAGCCGCTGTAGGGTCAATGCCGCCTCATAGGCGGCATCCAAGGCTCGCTCTGGGGTCTTGAAATACCAACGGCGTACACGACGCAATAGGCCAAATCGGCCAGACGAGTCTGAGTTTTGCATAGTTCAAACACACAAGAGTGAGCCGAATGAAATCACGTCAACCTCCGTTCAAGAGGTTTCCCTGCTATTGAACCTGTATTGAGCGTTCAGGGTTAGAGTCGATTGCCAGATCGGCCCGTTTCCGGGGTCGAGTAGCATGGTAGCAAATCTAATCGAGGTTGATCGGTGTCGTCTCAATCAATTTGGCTTTGGGGGTCGAGTCGCTGTGGTAAAACCAGCCATCTGATTCAGCAGGTGATTCAGTGGCTTGATGAGTTCAGCCAGACCAGTTCTCCCCCATCTCTAACACCACTTCCAACGGCCAGTTCAATTTTAGTCTTGACCGCGACGGGGGAAACCCGTTTACGGCTGACTGATGCCTTAGTGCGGGCCACTGGCGGAGGAGGGGCCATCACCGTGACGACTCCCCTCGGCTTTTTCCAGCAAGAGGTGAGCTTATTTTGGGCCTTACTCGCTCAAAAACTGAGCATTCCCGTAGCCATCCCCGTCCGCCTACGTCCAGAAACCGAGCAGATGTTGGCCCGACAACTCTGGGAGGCCCAGTTACCGGAGGGGGGATTACCCAGCCTAGGACCAACGGTGACGAAGCAAGTTCGCCGGAGTTTAGATCTGCTGCAACTGGCCGCCGCCGCTGGTTATCCCTGCGAGGCCATTGGTGAGCGACTGCAAGAGGGTCTGACCCCGGAGATACTGGCTGAGGGGGACGCGGAGGTGATCCAGGAGTTGCTGTTAACGTGGCGCGATTGGTGTTGGCAACGAGGACTACTCACCTATGGCCTCATCCTAGAACTCTATTGGCGCTATCTGTTGCCTGATCCTCAGTATCAGCTTCAGTTGCGACGGCGATTTTTGGCGGTGGCGGCTGATGATGTCGATGACTATCCGGGGATTTGCCACGAGTTGTTTGAGATGTTTCTCAGTTTGCCCCGTCCGGGACTGTTTACCTTTAATCCTGAGGGGAAGATTCGTCTGGGACTGAATGCAGATCCGGATCGGTTGGAAGACATCTGTGGATGCTGTGAGCAGGTGATTGATTTGGATTCACAGCGGCCCCACTCGCCGGGATTGCTGGCTGAGTTGGCTGAACCGATGCTGGAGTTGGCCTTGAATCCCACCTATTTGATGCAGCTTCCGGCGTCGGTTCCCTCCTTGGAGACGGTGGCGCGATCGCAGCTGTTGCGACGGGTGGGACAAGAGATTGCCGAGATTGTGCAACAGCGGGGGGTGAGTCCGGCGGAGATTGCGATTATTGCGCCGGGGTTGGATGCGATCGCCCGCTATAGTCTGCGCCATATTTTAGAGGGCTATGGTATCCCGGTGCATCCGCTACAGGTGCAACGACCCCTGGTGAGTCAACCCCGAGTTCGCGCGGTGTTGACTCTCTTACCGTTTTTCTATGGTGGTTTGGGACGACGGATTAACCGGGATTTGGTGGCCGAAATGTTGGTGATCCTGTCGCGAAATCCTCACAATGTCGAGGATGTTGAGGATTTCGAGGACGATGAGAGGTTACCGTTTCGCTTAAGGCTCGATATCGATCCGGTGCGGGGAGGCCTGTTGGCTGATGCGTGTTATCAACCGAATCCTGATTGGCCGCAATTGTTGCCGGCCCAGAGTTTTCCCGGCTGCGATCGCCTCGGCTACCGGGCCACCGTCGCTTATGAGAAGATTCGCGATTGGATTGAGGGGATGCGATCGCAGCTTCAGGGAGCCACTCCCCTCTCGCCGCTGGTGGTCTTAGATCGCATTGTCAATGATTTTCTTTGGTATCCCGATTTAGCCGATGATCAACGCGAGGCCCTGCGGGAACTGCTCGAAACTGCGGCCCATTTTTGGCAAGTTGAGGAGCGCGTCGGCGGCGATCGTCCCGCTGCGGCGGCGGTAGGCGAGTTTCTCAGTTTGCTGCAAACGGGAACGGTCACGGCTAATCCCTACCCCCTCAAACAGCGACATCCCCCAGCCGTCACGCTCAGTACCATCTATCAATATCGCAGTCATCGCCTGAGCCATCGTTGGCATTTCTGGCTCGATATTGGTTCCCCCCTGTGGCTGCAAGGGGGAGCGGCGGTCTTATTTGCGGCTCCGATTTTCGAGCGATCGCGGTCCCTCCCCTATGACGCGGAAGCTCGTCAACAGGATGATGAAGCGCGTCTCAAACGGATTCTCAAAGACTTACTGGCCCGAGTTGACGAACAGGTCGTTCTCTGTCACAGCGACCTCGCCGTCAATGGCCAGGAGCAAACCGGCCCCCTGCTGGCGATCGCCAACGCCTCGGTTTCCATCAATGAGCTGGCCTTAAGAAAGATCCCCCTAGATTGACTCGTCTAGACGTTGCCAATACATAGACTATACTGGCCCATGTCCCAGCTCGGCTATTTTAGGTTGCAAGTCAAATTTATAATCATAAAAGAATTGCGACAGCAACTGTTCCCAATTTAGACGGGCAACAGACAAATAGTATTATTTCGGGTGCTCTATCAGTAGGTCACTAAACAACCCTATCTTTCTGAGGTTGGCGACATAAACCGCAATCAAGGCAATAAATTTGGTGATCTGTGCTGCCACCAAGTCGTTTTCTGGTGGCATAAACTAATTAAGTAAAAGCGACACTTTATTTTTTTGCAACAAACCCCCAATTTCCAAAAACGCGGTTATAATCGCCGTGTCTAATACTGGTTTTTGTGAGGAAGTACAGTAATGAAACTAACCCAGATTGGAGCCTCAGCCGTCCTGTTGAGCCTGGTTTCTCTTGGTTTTTCAGGTCTCAAAGCCTCGGTCAATGCCGCATCCCTCGATGAGACTGCGACAACCTTGGAACTGGCCCAAGTTGGTAACCGTCCTGGAGATGTCTGCCGTCGAGTTCGTGGCGAAGGATTAAGTCTCTATGCGGACACGACCATGGATTCGAGGGAGATTGTTTCGATGTTTCCCAACGAACAAGTCAACCTGATTCGCAGTCCCTTCCAGGGAGTTGATGGCGAGTTATGGGTCGAAGTCGAGGATTCCGTGGGCAATATCGGCTTCATGCGGGCCGAAACTTGGGGGTCTGTGGGTGACTCAAGAGTGTCCACGCTGGTCTATTGTCCCGGTGGTAGCGCCTTCCCCGTCACCTGGTAAGCCGTCTCTGACCTCGTTGGGATGAACGCCCAAACGTCTGAGAGCGGACTATCCCCTCTCAGACGTTTACGGTTCGGTTTGTCCTTATTTAGACTTAAAACCCTTGTTTTGACAGCCTCATCATAGAAAACTGAAAACTTTAACTTTTTTGACAGACGGCAGAATCGCAAAAAGTTGGTCTATAATTCCTCTGTAAGTTACTGGTACACCTTGAGGAGTTGAACAGAATGAAATTGAATCGTCTCAGTGCCTCCGCCGCGCTGCTTGGAATTGTCTCTCTCACCGCTGCGGGTCTGAAAGCCCCCACCAATGCTGCGCCCCTAGGTAACGCATCTGATTCCTTGGAATTGGCCCAACGGGTTGGCGAGCGTCCTGGAGACACCTGCCGTCGAGTTCGGGGTGCAAACGTTCTCTACACAGAACCTGACATGGACTCGAGCGAAATTGCGAACATGCTGCCTAACGAGCAGGTCAACATGATTCGCAACGCCGTCATCCCCGACGAAGGCGTTGCGAATCATGTTGACCTGCTC
>NZ_JAWOCL010000132.1:0-21898 GCF_046483825.1 Sodalinema sp. | reverse complement strand
GAGGCAAGAGGCAAGAGGCAAGAGGCAAGAGGCAAGAGGCAAGAGGCAAGAGGCAAGAGGCAAGAGGCAAGAGGCAAGAGGCAAGAGGCAAGAGGCAAGAGGCAAGGGGAACGTGTTGATTGGGGTTTTAAGATGGTTTATTTATTGGGTAAATTGAGTTTATGCTAGATATTCGAGAATTGTATCGGGCGACTAATCCTAGTCGAACTTTGGATGTGTCTAAGGCGAGCGATCGCGAACTCTATATTGATTTTTCTAGCGTTCGTGGTGGTTCGACGATTGCCGAAATGCGGGATAAAATTAGCTTTTTCTCGCCTGATGAACCTACTGTGCAACTGTTTACCGGTCACTTGGGATGTGGGAAATCTACGGAACTCTTGCGCTTGGCGAATGAACTGCGAGAACAACAGTTTCATGTCATCTATTTTGAGTCCTCCCAAGACTTGGAAATGGGCGATATTGATGTCACCGATATCTTGTTGGCGATCGCCCGTCGCATTAGTGAAAGTCTTGGGGAACTCGAACAGCTTGAACTCGATACGCCGCGAGGCTTACAGCGATTGCTGCGTGGGGCGGCCCGGATTTTGCAAACGGAGATTGATCTCGCCGCTGAATTGGATGTTCCGGGGTTGGGAAATGTGCAAGCCAGTACCGAAGGGAAAGGCAGTTTTTCGGCAGAAGTGGGAATTCCGGGTTTGGGACAATTTGAGGCGGATTCTGAGGGGTTATCACTGGTGGCGTTGGGTATTGGTAAAATCTCTGCTAAAGCCCGCAATAGTCCCGAATTGCGAGGTAAGTTACGGGAATATTTGGAAGTGCGGACGACCAACATTATTGACGCGATTAACCGTGAATTGATTGAACCGGCGATCGCCAAACTCAAAACCCTCGGAAAACAAGGATTAGTGGTCATTGTCGATAACTTAGATCGCGTCGAAAAAACCATTAAACCCTGGGGGAGAACACAACCGGAATATCTATTTGTTGATCGCGGTGAACAACTGCGACAACTTCAATGTCATGTTATTTATACCATGCCCTTGGCGCTGCTCTATTCTAATGATCTCAATCCCCTCACCAGTCGCTTTGGCACTGATCCGAAGCTATTACCGATGGTTCCAGTCCGTCATCGAGATGGAACCGATCACCTAGAGGGAATGGAGAAAATGCGGCAAATGATTTTGACGCGAGCCTTTCCCCATCAGCAAGAGTCAGAACGACATACGGGAATTTTAGACCTGTTTGAATCCTTGGATTTGTTCAATGATTTATGTCGGTTGAGTGGGGGTCATGTGCGGGAGATTTTGCGCTTTCTCAATACGTGGATTATGAAAGAACGACACTTACCCCTATCCCGTCAAGGATTAGAGGTGGTGATTCGCGAACGGCGCGATCGCATGTTATACGCCATTACCGAGGATGAATGGGCCTTGTTAAAGCAAGTTCATCAACGCAAACAAGTCGCCGGCGATGACAGTTATGACCTGCTTATCAGCAGTATGTTCGTCTATGAATACCGCGATGAGATTGGATCTTGGTTTGACCTCAACCCCATCCTAGAGCCGATTGCTCGTCAAAATTCATAGCCAACTCGGAAGTGAAAGCCGTCATCTTGGATATTTTCGCCGCGATCGTCTAAATCTACGAGAGGAACGCCATAGTCAATGCGGAAACTTAGCCCAGGACTGGGTTCCCAGATAGCCCCCAGTCCCAAGGAGGCTAAAAATTGTTGGCGAGGTTCGGGGTTGGGGTTGTCGCTATGGTTCCAGACGACGCCCATATCCACAAAGGGTAAGATTTGTAGGGTCGATTGTCCCGAAGCATCTCGCACTAGGGTAATCCGATCCTCGATCGAGAGGCGAATCCCATTATCTCCGGCCCGCACATTCTGACGATAGCCCCGTAGGGATTGACCGCCGCCCATGACAAACTGTTGTGAGGGAAGAAGGGGATCGGGGGAGAATTGGGCCGCTAGACGGGCCACGAGGAGATGATCGCGATGGAGTCGTTGCACTCGTTGGGCTTGGGCGGTCCAACTGAAGAATTGGCCGTCGGGGAGGTTTCGGGAGTTGTTGGTGGCGTCAAAGAGGCCGGTTCCGAACCGTAGCTGCGATCGCAACGCCCAGGCCCCATCCACTTGACGGTGAATATAATCCTGGCCAAAGCTAATCACGCGAGTTTCGCTACGTCCGGATGCGTCGGGACCCAAACCCAAGGGTTCGGGGTTATCGAGAAAGAAGGTTTGGCTATCTTGCCACGAAAACCCCAGAGACAGGGCAAATTCTTGCTCAGGGGTGCGTTGCAGGGGATGGCGATAGCGGACTTCGTAGAGGCTGGATTCTCCCCGGATATTGAGTTGATCGAAGGGGGCTTGGGTGACTTCGTTCTGGGTGGGGGCGACTCGTAGCTGGAGGCGACCATCTTGGGAGTTGACGGGAATCTCATAGCCGATATCGATGAAGTCTAGGCCGTCGCCATAGGTGAGGTTGTACTCGACGCTGAAGCGATCGCCGACCCCCACAAGATTACGATGGGTTAACCCCAAATTGAGCCGTTCGCCGCCAATGCTAGGGGGGGAATAGTTATCGGTACTGATGCTCACTTGCAGGGGGTTGGCTTCTTGCACCCGCACCAGGAGGCGGCTTTCTCCGAGGTTCTCTCCTGAACGCAGGTTGGCTTCGACTTGATCAAAGAGGGGATCGGCTCGCAGCAGTCGCAGTTCGTCTTCGAGACGAGCGGTGTTGAGGGGAACTCCGGCGGCCCGTTGCAGGCGATCGCGGATGAAGGACGCATTGAGGCGATCGTTCCCTTCAATCTCAATCTCGCTCACGCGCCCTTCAATCACATCGATGACCACCACCCCATCGACAATGTCTTGCTGGGGCAGCAGGGCGCGGGAGGTGAGATAATCTTGATTCAGATAGAGTTGGGTGATCTCGTCGGCTAGGGTTTGTAAGTCCTCTAGGCTTAGTTCTTGGCCTTCGTAGGGCGCCGTTAACTCCGCTAGTTCTGAGGCGCTAAAGCGGCTGCTCCCACGCACGTCAATGCGTTGGATGAAGACGCGGGAGGGGTTGGAGTCTTGGCTGAGTGGAGGCGGTTCCTGACTATAGACGACGGTCCCAGATAGGGCCATCAGGGTCACGGCGATCGCGCCGATTCCACTGCGGCTCCACAACGGATAACAAACCCTTTTCACAACGAACTCTCTCCCTATCTCAAGTTTTTTGTAATCGTCCATCCCCTCTCCACCGGTAGGGTACAATACGAATCCCCTCAACTCTGCTGTACGTTTAGGAGAACAACGGTTGCACACACTACTGCGTCTGGCGCGATCGATTGATCGGATGAACACAGTGATTGGTCGTCTGAGCGGTTGGCTCGTCCTGTTGATGGTTTTGGTGGGCGGGTTTAACGTCGTGGGACGTTATCTAGGCAATGCCCTGGGACAGAACCTCAGTTCCAATGGGTTGATTGAAACTCAATGGTATTTGTTTAGTTTAGTGTTCTTGTTGGGTGCGGCCTATACTCTGCAAGAAAATGATCATGTTCGCATGGATGTTTTCTACAGTGGCTGGCCACCCCGCCGTAAAGCTCTGGCTGATTTTATCGCGACACTCCTGTTTTTGTTGCCTTTTTGCGGGTTTGCTCTCTGGTTTACTTGGACTCCGGTGCTGAACTCTTGGCGCATTCAGGAAGGGTCGCCTGATCCCGGTGGTTTACCCCGTTATCCCATAAAAAGCTTTATTTTGGTCATGTTTATCCTCCTGATTGCTCAGGGCGTCTCTCAAGCCATTAAGAGTTGGGGGATCTATTCGGGGGCGATCGCGCCTCCATCGGCTTCAGGGAACGTTCCCCCCGTTAATGGCCAGTCTGTTAATGGCCAACCTGAAACGGAGAGAGATGATAATGCTTGACTGGCTGGGAATCCTTATGTTTGCTGGGGTGTTTCTGTTGCTCCTGCTTGGCTATCCGGTGGCCTTTACCCTGGGAGGGGTGGCGGTTCTGTTTAGTCTGATTGGTTCGGCGTTGGGGGTGTTTAATTTGGCGCTGTGGGGGACGTTGCCCTTGCAGGTGTTTAACACCATGTCTAATTACACTCTACTGGCCATTCCCTATTTTATTTTTATGGGGGCCATGTTGGAGAAGTCGGGGATTGCGGAACGACTTTTAGAAACGATTGGTATCCTCTTTGGGCGAGTTCGTGGTGGTTTGGCCTTAGCCGTGATTATTGTTGGCGCGTTGTTGGGGGCGACAACGGGGGTTGTGGCGGCGACGGTTGTGGCGATGGGATTGATTTCGCTACCGATTATGCTTCGCTATGGCTATAACAAGGAGTTGGCGACGGGGGTGATTGTGGCGTCGGGAACCTTGGGCCAGATTATTCCTCCGAGTGTGGTTTTGGTGGTTCTAGCCGATCAGTTGGGAATTTCGGTGGGGGATTTATTTGTCGGTGCGTTGTTACCGGGGTTGTTGATGACGACGGTGTTTGCTCTTCATGTGTTGGTGATTACTCTGATTCGTCCGGAATTGGCGCCAGCGTTACCGGCTGAGGTTCGCAATCTACGGGGACGACATTTGCTGAGTCGGGTGTTTCAGGCGATGATTCCACCGTTGTTGTTAATTATTTTGGTGTTAGGAAGTATCTTTTTTGGCCTGGCTACGCCAACAGAAGCAGGCGCATTAGGGGGGATTGGGGCGATTGTGTTGGCGATCGCCAATCAACGCTTCACCTGGAAAGGATTGCGCCAGGTGTGTGATGCGACGCTGCGAATTACGAGCATGGTGGTGTTGATTTTAATTGGTTCGACGGCTTTTAGTGTGGTATTCCGTGGGCTGAATGGTGAAGCGGTGATGCGAACGATGTTGGCCAATTTACCGGGAGGGGAAGTCGGTTTTTTGGCGATTAGTATGCTGGTTGTTTTTCTGTTGGGCTTTTTTATTGATTTCTTTCAGATTGCCTTTATTATTGTGCCGCTGTTTGCTCCGGTGGCGCAAAGTTTTGGGTTAGATATGGTTTGGTATGGGGTGATTTTAGGGGCGAATTTACAAACGTCGTTTTTAACGCCTCCCTTTGGTTTCGCTCTGTTTTATCTACGAGGAATTGCACCGGAGTCTGTGAAAACCTCGGACATTTATCGCGGTGCAACTCAGTTTGTGTTACTGCAAGTTTTGGTGTTGATGGCGATTATTCGCTTCCCCGCAATTGTGACTTGGCTTCCCTCGTTGGCTCAGTCTAATATGGTGGGAAATTAGGTTTGATGGGGTTATTTTTAATGTTTTGTATTCAACTGAATTGATTTGAATTGAATTGATGTTGGGTCTTCTGGGTTCGGGGTGATAAGGAAAATTTATCGCGGATTATATCCGTTGCTGTAGGGGCGAAAAATCCCCTCCTGGGAGGGGTTAGGGGTGGGTTCCCCTACGATTTTGTATCAAACGCAAAAAATCACACCGTATATCCTGAAGACCCTTGACGTTAGACTCAGTTTATTGGAGATGGGAATGGGCTGCGACTTTTGTCTTAGCTGATGTTTTAGGATAGGACAGTTGGATTTGCCAGGGGTTTTCTTCGGTAAAGGGAGAGGGTTTATCTTGCCAAACTTCTCCTTGTTCGTAAGCTCGAATTAGCGAGCGCCGCACTTCCAGGGGCGGAACGTTTGAAGGGATGGAGTAGCGCGATCGCATCCGATCTGTATAATAATCACTATGGCGACCGAGCCTGAGAATAAAGTTAAATACCTCAGGAATGGCGGTTTCGCCAAATTCTTCTAGGAATGTCTGATAGGCGTCAATGGCGGCATTGGCGTAGGCGTAGGCTAACCCATTATTGAGAGTTTGACTACAGGAAACGAGACAGCGATCGCGGCGATAGTCTAATGGGGCCAATTCCTCGCCCCAAAGTTGAACCGCCCAAGGAAATTCACGGGACAGACTGCGGCGATCAATTACACTGGTAAGGATGCTATTAACAGTTACAATAAAGCGAGCTTCTTCGGCTTCTGCGAGGCGACGAACGTCAAGGGCGTTACAAATAATCATGGTGGGTAGGAGTCACACGAAGGGAAAACAGGAGCGGTGCTAGTCTAAAACAGTCGAATCGATAACTGATGAAATCAAACGGAGAGATGACCCTATCTTCAATCTTATGGCAGGCGAATCAGGACTTGGCTCAGGCTTGCCTGAATCATTCGTTTGTCCAGGGAATCGCGCAAGGCAATTTACCCCGTCAAACATTTAGCTATTATGTTGGGCAAGATGCGTTTTTTCTGCAAGCGTTTGCTCGGGCCTATAGTGTTGCAGCCGCAAAATGCACCGATTGGGAGACGTTTCAGGTGTTTCACCGACTCACTCAAGGGGTGATTGAGGAACTGAATCTACATCGAAGTTATAGCCAAGAGTGGGATGTGGATATTACAACAGTTGCGGCCGGTTCAGCAACACGGCGGTATACGGATTTTCTGCTGGCGACGGCTTGGCAAGCCGATGTGGCAACCATTGCAGCGGCGATGTCCCCCTGTATGCGACTCTATCTGTTTTTGGGACGAGAATTAGCCAAAAATGGCATTCCTGACCATCAATATGCAGATTGGATCTGTACCTATGGTAGCGATGAGTTTGAGCCGTTGGCAAGACAGCTTGAGGAGGTTGTTGACCAGGAGGGATGCGATCGCCCCGAGCTACGGCAAACCTATCGTTATGCGATGCAATGTGAACTGGACTTTTTTGAGTCGGCCTGGAGTCAATTTGTCTAGGTTCTTTGTGTCAGCTCAACCATTGACCTTATTTCACCCATCTCTCAGGTTGCGGTGTTATATAGGGTATAGCTTATTGTGTATTTTTGTTGTGAATTGAGGAGTTACGGCTGTGGTCTTAACGATTGTTACAGAAGGTGGATTTGATTTCGGTATTGCAACCCAAGGGAATGACAACATCGTTATGAGCCAGTTGCCGGCTGATGAACTGGCTCAGTTGCGGAATTCTGCCTTTCCCGATGCGATCGCCCTGCTTGGGGGGGATGATGTGGCCCGCAATGATGATGAGGGACGCATTATCTTCGGCAATGCCGGGAATGACAGCATCTTTGGCGGAGCGGGCAATGATACTCTGGCGGCGGGCCGTGATAATGACGTTCTCGATGGGGGGTCCGGGAATAATATCCTCTTCGGCAATTTAGGGGAGGATACTGTCACTGGAGGTTCTGGGGATGATAGCCTGTTTGGCGGCCAGGGCGATGATGTTCTGATTGGTGGGCCGGGAAATGATCTGTTGTCGGGCGATCGCGGTCGGGATACGCTCACCGGCGGCGATGGGATAGACCACTTTAGCTTGGCAGCATCGGCGGAGATTGGCGAGGATGTGATTGTTGATTTCCAAGATGGTGTTGATAAACTGCGACTGGCCCCTGGCGTGACGGTGGATGATCTGCAAATTGAGTCATCGGGGGCCAATACAGAGATTCGCCGCGAGGGAAACCTGATCGCGGTTCTCAACAATGTCGCCGCCTCTACCATTGGTGCCGATGATTTTGTCGATGCACAAGCGCCTGCACCGGGAGCGGGGGATTCCTCATCGACTGATTTTACGGCGCTAGACGTTGAGAACGCTCTGGAGTCGCTCAATCGCCTCGATGCTCTCAATGATGGTTCTTTAGCTGATCACTTTGCTACACCTGAGTTTGTCGATGCTGCTGAGGAGTTATTTGGCAATTTGAGTGTCTCGGACCCCGGTGTGATTGAGTCCATTGTGGCGACACCGGAGTTTCAGACGCTGGCCAATGACTTTTTCCAATTTGTAGTCGCGAATCCGGGGGTGTTTACGGGGGCGATCGATTTTGCAGCCTTGTCTCCGATTGCAGAGGCTTTAACAAGTGGCTCAGTGACGAGTGATGTGCTTGAGGACATTTCGGATTTCTTGGGCGGACTGCTTTAACCCCTAGGACAACACCGCTAGTTTTCCCGAGACTGACCCTTTGGGGATAGGGAGTCTAGCGGTGTTCGGTGACAAGTTCCGGTTCGCTCTCACTGGATTTCAACCAAGGTTGAACCTGCTCTAACAACGTCTCAACGGACGCATTAGAATCCAAAAACGAAAACAGATGTTTATACCGTAACTTCCCTTCAGCATCTAAGATAAACTGAGCCGGAAGGGGCGCTCCTAAGGCTTGTCCAACGCCATAACGCCGAAATACATCGCAATCTGGATTACTCAACAAGGGCAGTTTTAAGCCCAAATCTCGCACTACAATCTGACTTTGGCGTTCGTCGGTACTGGTGAGCATTAACACCTCTACCCCAAATTCCGTGAAGCGGTGATAGTTTTTATTTAGAGCAACAATGTGGGGGAGACAAAGAGGACAATACTGCTTTTCTGTAAAAATACGAGTGAAAGCCAGAATCACCGGCTGTTGGCCTCGATAATCCCGTAGGTGAACTCGTCGTCCGTTGGTAATATCCGGTAACTCAAAATCTGGGGTGGCCACGCCATAGTAAGACGGGTTGGTGGCGGGGATGGGGAGAAAGTTTTGCAAAAAACGGCGATTCAGTAAGCCACGGAAGTCTTTAGAGTAAAGCTGCATGATGGCACCATGGATGTCAAAATGAACACGAAACAGGGGGAAAGCTGGTTATTGTTTTGTTTTGAGTCTCTCCTGTGTCACCGAGCGACGATGAACGGGCGTCTGGGAGTTGGGTTTGGAGATTGTGACGGGTACACTGCCCATACTCTAGCAAGAAGCCCCCAAAACTGAGTGGTCGGGGGCTAACAATTCCTAACAATTACACTGAAACCTAGGTTAACCTAGATCGCCGCGAAGTATTCTTTAGACGCAACGGGATCGGGTTTCATGGTTTTCTCGCCAGGAGTCCAACCTGCGGGACACACTTCGTCGGGGTGTTCCTGAACATATTGGATGGCTTGCAAGGTACGCAGGCTTTCGTCTACATTACGGCCAAACGCCAGGTTGTTGATGGTCGAATGTTGGATGACACCATCTTTGTCAATCAGGAATAAGCCACGCAGAGCTACGCCAGCATCAGGATCTAAGACGTTATAGGCGGAGCTAATTTCTTTTTTGTAGTCGGAGACGAGAGGATAGTTCAAATCGCCGACACCGCCGGATTTGCGATCGGTTTGAATCCAGGCCAGGTGAGAGAACTCGCTGTCACAGGAGACGCCAAGCACTTCCGTGTTGAGTTTGCTGAATTCTTCGTAGCGATCGCTAAATGCCGTGATTTCCGTGGGACAGACAAAGGTGAAGTCCAAGGGGTAGAAGAACAGTACCACATACTTACCGCGATAGTCCGACAGTTTCACAGTCTTGAATTCGCGGTCAACAACAGCAGTAGCCGTGAAGTCGGGGGCCGGTTGACCGACTCGTAGACATCCTTCTTGTGTCATGGATATATAACTCTCCTTATTTCTGTCGTGTTATCTCGGTTTCCTCCATCGCCAATCGGCTGTCTCTTCAAAACAACCAGGCAACAACAGGCACCTGTTTACCAACTGTTACAACTCTATCATGGTCATAACGACTTTGAGAGGTTTGGGGAGGGCTTCCCGGCTCTCGGTGGACAACCCCCGTCGGCGATCGCGCACCGGGACCTTCCCAGTAACGAGGGGATCTTGAGGGACGCATTGTTAATGACGCATTGTTTAAGAATGGCTCGGGTCGGATTTGAACCGACGACCTTGGGCTTATGAGTCCCCTGCTCTAACCAACTGAGCTACCAAGCCGTGCTGTTTTTTTCCAGCTTTTCCAAAGTAGCAGATTTATCAGCACGAGTCAAGACAAAACTTAAATGTAAATTTAGGTTAACTTATGGTTGCCATAAGCAGCCGCTATGCTAATTTAATATCAGACACTGTAGAGCAAAGAACACCAACTTGACTCGAATCAACTCCGGGATGTCGCTCAGTGTCATTCAGCGAACCAGTCCCAGCCGTATAATCTTCTGCCTGTTGCATCACCTGAATGAGGTACACCTACAGGATTCCCCAGGAACCCAGTTAGCGTTAAACCTTCCCCAACGTCTGGAAAGACCCGATGCACTAGGAACTGCAAACACGATTAGCGGTACTCTTGTAAACCCTTGGTTTAACCCCTTTCGTTACGTGGCGTTCACCCAAGCTGTCGTCTTCAATAGCCTCATTTGACTTCGTTCGGCCAGAGTTGGCCCTGTCGTTTAGGGCGGTGGAAGTGACTCGTCAATGGTTTTCAACGTTTTCTCCTTGCCTGACTCGGTCTATCAGTAGACCCCCGAAATGTCGAGCAGCATTGTTTCGTTTCTAATGTCCGTTGCTGTTTCACATGTTGTATCTAATTGTCTGATTGTCCAATTGTTCAAGTTCGATTTCAAGTTCGATTCCAAGTTCCATGATTTCGACTCGGCATTTGCGCTTGACCCTCAAGCTCCATCATGACGGGCAATGAGAAATGAGTCATCCGTAGCACCTACGTTTCCGGTCTTGATTGCTGGTCACTGTGCTAGCTGTGCGGTAGGCATTCCGTGCAGTTGAAACCCCGGCTTAGCCCCTTGTCTGACTGTTGTTTAGGATTGGTTCATCTTCACAGGCAGGGCTGGGAATGATGTCAACATTACCTCTGATCCAATCAGAGAACGCTTTTTGAAAACTCTTGATCTCTTTTGGTGAGCCTAGCCCGAATGCTAGGCTCACCTTGTTTTGGGGTCTTTCCCAGGACAACGACTCAGCCAAGATCGTCTGTCAGCCAACCTTTTTGCTGAAACCATCCGGAAACCCCTAGACCATCTCAGGAGAAAGGAATGGTAGATGCACCCTGATGGCAAACCCTGGAGCGTTCAACGTTCCAGGGTTTTTTTTATTTTTTGCTTCCCGACCGCCAAATACTAAACACCAGCCATAATCCCAATAGACAAGCCGTCCAAAATAAAACATTCCCCAACCAGGGAATGCGGTGCGTCTGATCTCGGGAAACAACCAAGGCCCCGGCTAAAATCAAGGCCCCCACCACCACACTCGACGAGAGTCGGTTAGCAGACTCATCGAGACTTTGGCGTAACTCCGTCAGTTCACTGATTTGAAGGTTCCATTTGAGGGTTTCCGTGGCCACTCGTTCTAAGAGGAAATCCACTTGGCGCGGCGACTTGAGGGAAAGATTTTTGAACTCTAAGGTGGCCCCAAGGACCTGTTGCAGCGGATTCTCGCCAATCAGTTGACGGCGCATCAAATCCGTTGTCAGGGGCTGAATCTCATCGAGCAAATTCACTTGAGGATTAAACGTTCGCGCCACCCCCTCTAAGTTCGCCAGGGCCTTGGCGTAGAGTCCCATATTACTCGGCCAACGTAGGTGATTGCGTCGCGCCGCTTGCAGCAGTTGATAAAAGGCCTCACTGAAGTTCACCTGGGCCACACTCAGGTTATAGTAACGCCGTAGCAGGCGATCGTAATCATTCTCCAACCGAATGAAATCCACGGCCCGCACCGGGTGAGCCAACTGTAAAGTCAACTGAGCGCAGCGTTGAGCATCGAGAGTGATCATCGCTAAAATGGTTTCGACCAATAACCCCTGAGTGCGTGGGTCGAGGGTTCCGGTCATTCCCACATCCAAAAAGGCGACTCGCCCATCATGGAGATAGAAGATATTACCCGGATGAGGGTCGGCGTGAAAAAATCCCTCAATAAACAGTTGTTGTAAAAACGAACGGAATAGTAAAGTCGTAATTGCATTCCGCTCAGCTTGGGGGTCACCGTTATAACGCTCTCCGGTAATCTCAGCCGATAGCAGAGGTACACCATCGAGCCATTCCATGGTCAACAGCTTCTGACTGGTATAGTCCCAGATGATCTCAGGAACCGTAATCTGCTCGACGTCAAACCAAGAACTCTTTGACAAACACCGTCTGAGACGTTCCGTATAGTGAGCCTCCTGAGTGAAATCTAACTCATCTCGCAACGCATTACTAAATTCCTCGGCCAACCCCGTCACATCATAGTATTTCCCAAAGTCCGTCCCGGAGACCAGTTCGGCGATATTGGTCAGGAGTTCAATATCTCGCTCAACGGTTTCATCAATCCCTGGACGTTGAATTTTGAGGGCCACTTCCCGTCCATTCAGGAGGACGGCCTTATGGGTTTGGGCCAGAGACCCGGCCGCCACAGGAGTTTGATTCACATCTTGGAAAATTGTATCGAGGGGTTGTTTCAGTTCCCCGTTCAGTTGTGCTTCAATTTCTGTCCAGGAGACTGGCGGAACATCAGCCTGGAGAGAACTCAAGGCCTCGATGTATTCAGGTGGTAACAGTTCGGGACGGGTACTGAGCAATTGTCCAAGTTTGACGTAAACCGGCCCGAGATCGACAAAAATCCGTTGCAAAACGGTTGGCGGAGGGAGTTCGGGTTCCTCGGCTTGATTACTACTGAGCAGCAGCCTCATGTAATCCCAGCCATGTTTAAGTACAACTTCGAGGATTTCGCGCTGGCGAGAGTTGGGTTTCGTAATTTTGGTGATGGAGTTTCCAGCCATATGGACAGAGGTTGAGGAAATAAGGGACTCGGTATACGGGATTACAGAAAAACCGGGATGGGAGAGTCTCCAACCCGGTTGCAACTGGTAGGACTTGAAACCTGCTATCTATTGGTTAAACTTCTTGGATGCGTTCTCAAACGCACTGGTTAAGTCTGACCAAGCTGTTTCAAAGCCTTTCTGTACTTCTTCCCAAGCGTCGGTTCCGGCTTTTTGCAGTTCTTCAAGTTTCGCGCTGGCTGCGTCTCGTTTGGCGTACAGCTCTTCCATGCGACTATGGTAATCGGTCTTGACCTCGGCTTCAGCCTGAGCGGCTTTTGCCTTGAGTTCATCGAGTTGGGCGTTAATTTTTTCGAGTTGTGCCTTTACCTTGGCTTGATATTCTTCTCGTTGGGGAATTTGCTCAGTCATAGTATCGATAATTCCTTAATGTGGTGACCTGTACTTGGGTGAGATGAGATCGAGGTCAGTGGCTAGACCCTAAGCCTCTCGAACCTTTGCCCGTTCGGTAGATGTCTATGCACCCGTCTCTCGTCTTGACCCTAGTGTAATCCATTGGCTTGGACAAAAGGATCTACCCCAGGAGCGATTTTTTCGGTTTCACTGGGGGAATCTCTGCCAATTTGTACTGCTGTCTGTCTGTACCCGGATGGGGTTGTGTGCTTGAGTCTAGCCAGTTTTGAGAACCTTCACCGACTCTAGGAGCCTGTTAGCGTCTGGCGATAATCCAAACGGCATGAACAATCCCTGGAATGTAGCCAAGAAGGGTTAGGAGAATGTTGAGCCAAAACTGTCCGGTCAAGCCAACCTGTAAGAAGACGCCAAGAGGGGGCAAGAGAATTGCTGCGATGAGACGAACGATGTCCATTAACTTTTGATCCTCCGTGTTTGAATGCCACTGAAGGCAGGTTGTTGTTGAGGCTAGTTTAACTGATATCGGGGCTCATTTTTATCCATCCCCAGATAGATTTTTGTAAAAAAATACGATGTGGACAGGACTGTAAAATAACGTTATGTGACATTTGGGTTTATCGGGATCGGATGAATACCAGAGATGGGTTAGGAGACCTTGAGTCCTGTTGTGGCGACTCTTTAGCCTATTGTCCCGCTAGAGGCGATCTCATATTTGAACCTGAGCTGACGAGTCAAAAAGATGATGATGTAATAGTTGTTCACAAAATCTAGGGAGTTTGTTCGTTAATCCTGAAATGCTTAATATTGCCTTAATTTTATCAACAAAAGTTTGTAAAATACTTGTAATCATCGCTGTTCGTTTGCACGAGAATTGTCTAACCTATCAATAAGGACTCTTATTAGATATTGGAGAATTACCATGAATGCCACGATGTTACGTCAGCTTTGGTCAACGGTTGAAGAGACTCAAACCCAAACCTTGAGAAGCTTAGATGATACGAGCTTAGTTGAACAACTGTTAGAGAATTTGCAGCAGAAGAGACCGTTAGCCGGGGATGATATGGAAGAACTAGCGAATTATATTCGATCGCATCTGATCCTAATCCGTGAGTTGGCTGAGGGCCGTCTGCGATCCATGGCCTGAGTCGCGGGGGCTGGAGCTGGGAAAAGAGCCAAAAAAACCCCGGAACCTCCAGCAGGTTCCGGGGTTTGCCATCAGGGTGCATCTACCATTCCTTTCTCCTAGAGGAAGGGGGAGCGATCCGGAGAGTTGGCAAAACTTTGATCTCGGGAATTTGGCAAACTCACGGGGTATGCCAGGTTTGGGCGATCGCCTTGACGATCGCGACGACTTCCCGCAGACAATAGGAGAGCATGGAGCGATAACGATAGACCCCCCAATCGGCAACGCCATAACCAACGACATCGAGATCTAACTGTCGTGCGATGTAAATAGCACGAGGAAGGTGATAACGTTGGCTGACTAAAACGGCGGCACGGATATCATAGTCATCTCGCGCTCGTCGGCAGGTTTCATAGGTACTCAACCCCAGGCGATCGCCCAAAATCGCCGCTCGCGGCACTCCAGACTGCTCCGCCAGTTGGATCATGGCATCGACTTCGTTATAGTCGGGGGTCTGATTGTCACCGGACATAAGAATCTGCTCAACCGTCTCCCGTTGATACAAATCAACGGCGGCCAAGACGCGATCGGCCAACATCGGAGTTGGCGTTCCGTCGTCCCAAACACCGGCCCCAAACACAATTGCTACAGGACGAGAGGGAACGACCTCAAGTTCTGTAAAGCGCACAGAGCGCGTCTGAACGTGAATTGAGAGCGTCACCAGGAGCAAGGCCAAGAGGACGAGGGCGATCGCCCCCCCAGCCCAATACCATCTCATCAATTAGGTATCATAGACCCGAGCTTCAGGAGCATCGGGGTTTTCCTGACAGTATTCTTCAAAAGCCGTTCGGTGCAAACGTTCTGCCTTTTGATGTGCCGCTTCGGCTTGCAGTTCTTCAACGACATCCCAAGCTGAAGCACATTCACGCGATCGCGGCCCTTTCTCAGCACAAGTCGAGCGAGCTTCCTCAATGGCTTCTTGAATTTTATCTTCGAGCAGCAGACTCCGAGGCCGTTCCACAAAATCTCCCTTGGTCAAAATGTCAGAGACTGACACCGTACCGAGGAGAGTATCCTTAATCACCGGCGCAAAATGAATCCCTGTATTGGCGAAGAGACGGGCAATATACTCAACACAGAGATCCGGATTGACGACAATGCAGGGCTTGCTCATAATCTCATAGACCCGCATTGCTTTGGGATCTCGACCAAAGGCGACCACCTTGTAGGTGACATCGGTTTCCGTGACAATACCATAAGCATCGTCACCCTCACGACGCTCAACGATAAGCGCTCGGGTCTTCTTGTCTTTCATCAACTGCACTGCTTCAGCAACGGTGGTGCTACCACGCACCGTTACGACATCAGTGGTCATAATATCTGAGGCTTTCATAATGTGTTTCACCTGGACAATCAAAAACCGTTCCTAGGGTATCTCGTCAAGGTACACCGGATCTAGTCTTAGGGCAAATTTGCTAGACTCGGGCTTGGTTTTTCTAGGTTTAAGTTGAGGGGTATCGACCCCCTAGACCCCTTAGACAGTATAGCGAATAACCTCCACGTCTTCCCTCGATCCGCCCAACTTAGCTCTATTTTAGTAACAAAGCGATTCCTAGACTCAATATATTTTGGTAAGCTTTATAAAATTTAATTCTTCGATCCTATGTTTTTAGACAGCATTGAAACTGTTATAATCAGAACATGGGGTCAGTTCTAAATTTTCGTTATTTATCCCAAGATCCCCCAGCCGCAAATATCTCAGCTATAAGGATCCCCACCATGAGTCAATTGCAACAACTTGTTGATGAATACCGATCTGGACAACGAGATTTTCGGAATAGCAACCTCATTGGTGCTGATTTACAACAGATCCAGCTCAAAGAAATCAACTTCAGCAACTCCTATCTGAACTCCATTAACCTAACTCGGGCTAACCTTGATTACGCCAATCTCTCGGGCAGTTATCTCTGTGGAGCCAACCTCAACTACAGTAAACTCGACGAAGCCGATCTCAGCCAAGCAGATTTAACGAAAGCAAAACTTCAGGGCGCATCCCTCGTGGGAGCCTCCTTGGTGGGAGCTAAGCTCAGTGGGGCCGGACTCAGTGGTGTCAATCTGCGTCGTGCCAATCTTGCGGGAGTCAACCTCTGTGGTGCGAACCTGATGGGTGTCAATCTCCGCAATGCTGATCTACGACAGGCCAATCTCAGTTGGGCCAACCTCCACGGAGCCAGACTGAATGGGGCCAATCTCAACGGGGCCAATCTCAATGGTGTTAACCTTAGTCATGCCTGGCTCAATGGTGCCGACTTGCAGGGCCTAGATCTCGATGGTGTCGATTTTCATGAGGCTAAACTCAGTGGGGCCAATCTCACTGGAGCAAACCTCTGTGCTGCTAATCTGCGAGAAAGTCAGCTACGGGTGGCAATTCTCAGAGGAGCAAATTTGCGCGCGGCTAACTTAGAAGCCAGTCTCCTGATACGGGCCAACCTCATTGCGGCTAACCTCATGAAAGCCAACTTAGAGGATGCTGATCTCACGGGAGCCGATCTCAGTGAAGCCAATCTTAATCTGGCGAATCTTGATGGTGCTAATCTAACAGATGTAACCTTTGCACAAGCCTACCTCTGGAAAGCCAGCCTCGATCGCGTCAATGTCCTCGGTAGCAACTTTAGTCAAGCCAGTTTACGGAATGCCACCTTGGAAGCCGTCAATTTTTTAGAAGGCATCTGGACTGGAGCCACCATGCCGGATGGTAGTCTACACCATTAAACCCCGAACAAAATGAATGAAACCTTTGTCTTCGAGCCGTGAGGTCATCTCGTCGTTGTCACGTCGTCTTCACCTCTATTTTCTTGAGCCTCGACGACTGGCCCTGCTTGAAGCCTGTTTCATTGGACTCGTCTCAGGACTCGCGGCAGTCATTCTACGTCAGGGGATTAGTTGGCTTGGGGGATGGCGGGTACAAGCGTCTCCCGGGTTGCCAATTTGGCTGAAACTCCCTCTATTTGGTTTAGTGGGAGGATTTTTGGCGGGATGGTTGATTCAGCGATTTTCTCCTGATGCCACCGGGAGCGGTGTGTCCCACGTCAAGGTGCAACTGGCATCTTCTCAACGGTTACCTCAGGCCATGTCTCTGAACCTCCGCTTAGCGGTGGTGAAACTTCTCAGTACGGTGCTGGTGGTCGGTTCGGGTATGTCTTTGGGACGACAGGGACCGACCGTGCATATGGGAGCTGCATTAGCGGCAGCTATGACTCGCTGGATGCCCACCTCTCCGGGTTATCGTCGCCAAACCATCGCCGCTGGAGCGGCGGCCGGCTTAGCCGCAGGATTTAACGCCCCCATTGCGGGGGTGTTGTTTGTTGTCGAAGAACTATTGCAGGATGTCTCAAGTTTGACGCTCGGTACGGCGATCCTGGCCTCGTTTGTTGGAGCCGTTGTCTCGGGAATCTTAGGCGGAGGTCCCTGGGATGTCACGGTGGAACCGGATGTCAGCACGGTGACGGCCCAGTTTTCCCCACAGGATATTCCCGCGTTACTCCTGTTGGGAGTTATTACGGGAATCTGTAGCGGTTGGTTTAACCGAGGTATCGTGGCTAGTTTAACCTGGCAACGTCGGTATCTGGCCATTGGGCTGCCGGGACGGATTGCGGTGGCGGGGTTGCTGTCTGGGACGACGATGGCGTTATTGCCGGTGGAGTTCCAGGATAATGCCGGGTTGCGAGAGTTTTTGACCACGGGCGAGGCGAGTTTGAGCATGATTGCGATCGCGTTGGTGGTGAAGTTTGCCTTAACGCTTTTAGTTTATGGTTCGGGAGCCTCGGGGGGATTATTTGCTCCAACTCTAATTTTAGGGTCCGCTATTGGCAGTTTGGTGGGATTGAGCAGTCAACTTCTGTTTGATATTGGCGACACGAGAACCTTTGCTCTGGCCGGGATGGGGGCTTTTTTTGGTGCGGTGGCCAAGATTCCGATTACGGCGATCGTGATTATTTTTGAGATTACAGCAGATTTCAATGTGGTTCTGCCCCTAATGATTGTCTCCGTTTTGGCCTACGTGGTGGCAGAACAGGTTTCTGCGGGGTCGTTGTACGATCGCCTGCTGGAATTACGAGGCTGGGAACAACCCGCTCCACAAGAGGATTCCTCTGACCTAGTTGACATTCTGGTGAATGATGTTATGCAACGTCGGGTGGAAACCGTTGAGAGTCATTTACCTTTGGCAGAGGTGTTGGAGATTTTTCGGCGATCGCCCTATGGGGGATTTCCTGTGGTTGAAGACACTCGCTTGGTAGGAATGATTACGGAAACGGATTTGATGAAACTGTCGCAGCTCCCGATTTCCGATGAGACTCCCATTTCTGAGTTGATGATGCCTCAACCGGTGATGGTTAGTTCTGAGGATAGTCTGATGCAGGCGTTATATCTGCTTGAACGCCATCAAATTGGCCGCCTACCGGTGGTAGACGGACGGCGTTTGGTGGGGATTATTACTCACAGTGATATTGTCGAAGCTGAAGCTCGCGAGTTGATCGGTCGGGGTCGTTATCGTAAGGTTGAACCCTCCTATCCCGTCTATGTGACCCGCGCTCCAGCCACGGGCCGCGGCCGGCTGTTGGTTCCTTTGGCTAACCCCAAAACAGCACCTCTATTGTTACAGTTTGCGGCGGCGATCGCCGCCGCCAATCACTATGAGTTGGAATGTTTGCAGGTGGTTCCGGTGCCTCGCCATCGCAGTCCCTCGGAAACCCCAGTCCGCATTACCCATAGCCGCCGCCTGTTACAAACAGCCCTGCACCTGAGCCGCAGATGGCAAATTCCAGTCCACACCCAGATTCGGGTGGCTCATGATGTGGCCGCTGCGGTCTTGGAGACGATTCAAGAACGACATATTGATACCTTATTGATGGGTTGGAAAGGGGGAACTCGCACCCCAGGACGGGTTTTTGGTGATGTAGCCGATACCTTACTACGGCAAGCCCCCTGTCAAATGGTATTAGTGAAATGGGGCCAGGC
Organism: Sodalinema sp.; assembly: GCF_046483825.1. Taxonomy (NCBI): domain Bacteria; kingdom Bacillati; phylum Cyanobacteriota; class Cyanophyceae; order Oscillatoriales; family Oscillatoriaceae; genus Sodalinema; species Sodalinema sp. The sequence goes on along the minus strand of NZ_JAWOCL010000132.1, from coordinate 2,840 downwards.
GGTGATCGAACAGAATCCGGCCACGATGCCGGAATTGAAACGCTGGTTGGTTCCCCTCGGTGGCGGAGCCAATGCCTTGGCGGGACTGGAGTTGTTATCGGCTTTGGTCACAGGGGGCGACTGCTCAATTGTTCGCTTATGTCAAGTGTTTCAGGAACCGGCCAACGCTGAGGAAACGGAGTTTCTCAAACAAACGGCACAGCTATTAGAAAGTCGTCTACCCTGTTCCGTCTCGGCCATTCCCATTTATGGCAGTTCCGTCGTTGAGGCTCTGTTAGAGGAAGCCCAGTCTCAGGAGTATGATGCTATTCTCTTGGGGGCCAGTCGTCAGGGGGTCTTACAACAGGCCTTGCATGGCAATATCCCTCGGGCGATCGCACGGGGCAGCCATTGCACAACCATTGTCGTTCGTCATCGGACTTTAGCCGATGCAGAGATGATGCGATGATGAGACGATATAAGCAAGAAAGAGTCATAATTGATTGTCCTTTCAGATTCCCATTGATGTCGTCTTTAATTACCTAGAGCTATGAAAACATTGGTCACCGGTGCGAGTGGATTTACCGGCTCCCATCTTGTTCGTCAACTGCTCGAACAAGGACATCACGTTAAAGCCTTGGTTCGACCCAATTCCAAAAATGTCAAACGCTTGGCAGGATTAGAGATTGAGTTGGTCGAAGGAGACATTACCGATCTAGAGCTACTTCGATCTCATCTCGTCGATGTTGACTGGATGTTCCACACCGCTGCCTTTGTCGAACTCGGACTCGTGGATGATCACTTGATGGAGCGGACGAATGTAGATGGAACCCGTACGGTTTTAGAGGCAGCTAAAGCGTCAACCCTATCAAAACTGATTTATTGCAGCACCATTGGCATTTATGGAGATACCCAGGGGCAAACCATTGACGAAACATTCCAACGGACTCAGAAGAATTTTTCCTCCGCCTATGACCGGACGAAATATACTGCCCAACAGCTTGTTGATCGTGCCGCCGATGAAGGCTTACCTGTCGTCAGCGTCATGCCTTCCGGTATCTTTGGCCCTGATGACCCTCATTTTGGCCCCGTCATCGACAACTTTCTCAGGGGTAAGTTAACGGTTTGGGCCGGCGGCGATCGTATCACCGGCATTGTCCATGTCGATGACCTCGTACAAGGGATGATTTTAGCCGCCCAGAAAAGTCCTCCCGCAGAGCATTACATCCTTTCTGCCGGAGACTTAACCACTCGGGATATGTTTGCAATTCTCGGCGATGCCGGTGGAGTCGCCCCCCCTCAGGAACTCCCGAAACCCTTGGTTCGCCTGAGTGGCAACATTCTCGATACCATCGGACGGCTAAGCGGTTGGAATCCCCCCCTCAGTCGAGAACGGGTTCACTATATTTACGAACGATGTGTTCGTGTTGATGGCAGGAAAGCCAAAGAAGTTTTAGGATGGCAACCCCGGCCTGTTGAACAGACGTTGCGAGAAATTGTCGCTCATAAACTTAACAAAGCACAGTAGTTCCTAACGTCCAAATACATGAAACACCCCGATTTCAGGGGTGTTTGCGGCCATCCGGTAAGGTGACCCCCTTCAAAATCGCCCCATCTAAATTAGCTTGGTGGAGATTGGCTCGGGACAAATTGGCTCCAGTGAGATTAGCACGAACTAGCGTTGCTTCCGTGAGGTTCGCCATGCTCAGATTTGCTCCAGCCAAGTTGGCGCCGGTCATATTCGTAATCCGTAGACTCGCTTCTCGTAAATCGGCTTGAGCCAAGTTGGCAAAGCGCAAGTTGGCCAAATAGAGGTTCGCACCGATGAGATTAGCACCAATAAAACTCGCTTTCGTTAAATTAGCGCCCATGAGATTGGCAACACAAAGATTACCCAGACTAAGATTGGCACGATACAGGTTCGCATGACAGAGGGTTGCGCCCACAAACTGGGCTAATGAACAGACGGCGAAACTAAGATTTGCATCTCGTAAATCAGCTTCCCCCAAATCCGCCATTGTCAGATCGACTTCCCGCAAGTCAGCACGGATTAATTCCACATCTGATAAATCAGCTTGACGTAGATTAGTGGTGTACAACCGCGCATCAGTAAAATCGGCCCGATTCAGTTGTGCCTGTTGTAGCATCGCTAAGGATAAATCAGCTTTAACCAAGCTAGCCTCCGTTAAGTCTGCCCGAGTCAAAATCGCTTCTTTCAGAGAGCTATACCGTAAATCCGTCGTGTAGAGAACGGCCTCAGTTAAGTTAGCTCGGTTAAGTTGAGCATGTTCGAGATTAGCCAAACATAAGTCCGCTTGCCTGAGATTGGTATCCGCGAGATTACAAGAACTAAAGTTGACTTCCCGCAAATACCGTTGCTCCAAGTTCTCTCCCTGTAAACTGGGTCTCAATTGGGGCTGTTCTTCCCGCCAACGGTTCCACGAATCTGGACCGCGTTTGAGAATATCACTGGCTGATAGAGATTGAAAAGTTCCCATCGATTGCACGGAAGAGTCCCCCCCATTTTAAGGGGTTAATCCCGCAGAAATACGCAAGATCCAAAGCAGTACCCGAAGTCATACGCAGTCTGTGTCTGTCAGACCTAAAACATAAAACATACTAAAAAAGCCCCCCCGGATGAATGTAACTTCGTCCGGGGGGGCTTTGGAGTATTAACCTGGCACTGAGCTATCTTCCCAGGGGGCAACCCCCCAAGTATTTTCGCCGCAGAAGCGTTTCACAGCCGAGTTCGGGAAGGGATCGGAGTGGGGCCACTTCGCTAGAAGCACCAGGAAAGAACAGAAACCTTGAAGACTGCACAGTCAACCTAATCAGGGAATTGAGACATCATTTGAGGTCAA
>NZ_JAWOCL010000129.1:0-13598 GCF_046483825.1 Sodalinema sp. | reverse complement strand
TTGACCTCAAATGATGTCTCAATTCCCTGATTAGGTTGACTGTGCAGTCTTCAAGGTTTCTGTTCTTTCCTGGTGCTTCTAGCGAAGTGGCCCCACTCCGATCCCTTCCCGAACTCGGCTGTGAAACGCTTCTGCGGCGAAAATACTTGGGGGGTTGCCCCCTGGGAAGATAGCTCAGTGCCAGGTTAATATTTCTGAAAAAGGCTCCCTGAGAATGGGGGTCTTTTTTGGTTTTCGGGGCTAGAGTAGGGGCGCAAGATGTTCCCCTACTCTTTGGGATTGAGGTTTTTAGTCCAGTTGGCGGCCGGTGAGTTCGACGAAGATATCTTCTAGGTTGGATTCACGAGCCATCATACCGGTGCGATCGCCCTGCTGGTTGATATAGTGATTGGCTTGCTCCAAATTGGTAAAAAACTGGCTTTGAAGGCCGTCGGAGGTCTGCTTCACCACTACTCCTTCACCATGGTTATGCCGTAACTCGTCAAGGGTTCCGAGTTCGATGAGTTGACCATTGTCGAGAATGCCGATGCGATCGCACAGATATTCCACTTCCTCCATATAATGGGTTGTCAACAGCATGGTCATCCCCTGATCCTTGAGATCCAAGAGAATTTCCCAAAGACGGCGACGAGTTTGAGGATCTAACCCCACTGTGGGTTCATCGAGAAATAAAATTTCCGGCTGATGTAGGAGCGATCGCGCGATCTGTAACCGCCGCTTCATCCCCCCAGAGAGGGTCTTCACAAGGGCGTCACGGCGATTAGTTAGCTCCACATACTCCAACCAACGGTCAATACGTTCCTGACGCTCTCCGGGCGGGATATGGTGCAAGCGTCCGTGGTACTCCATATTCTCCCAAACCGTCAGATCGAGATCCACACTAACCTGCTGAAGAACAACTCCAATCGAGCGTTTAGCCAAACGAGCCTGGTGAACCACATCATAGCCGGCCACCTCAATCGTGCCTGACGTCGGCTTCGTCAGCGTGGTCAGCATTCGCACTGTGGTCGATTTGCCGGCCCCGTTGGGGCCAAGAAAGCCAAATAATTCTCCTTTTGCAATATCAAACGAAAGATTGTTAACCACTCCAAGATCTCCATAGACCTTCGAGACATTTTGCACAGATACAGCAGCATTCATAGATTCATCAAGGGTTAGCGATCGCACTCAGTCAGACGAGGGAGACAGACATCTACCCTGAGATAGATGCGCACTCTGGGCATATTTATTACCATAAGTATAGAGCTTATACAACAATTTTTAAGGTTTGTTGACAAATCCAAGAGAATCCAACTTGACAATTTAGTCACAAAAACCTATACTGTAAACAGATGTAAAGCATCTAAAAATGTAAGTTTTTACTATTTAAAATCCCATTTTTTTTGAAGTTAGCTGAAGAGGAAATCAAATTGACTGCTAGCACTGCCACTCAACTCCAGACACCCGTTGTGAATCCGAGCGACGAAAACCCAGCAAACATTGCTCGGGCTCGTTCTACGGGCTATTCTAAGACGGTGTCCGATGATGCGGTAGGGGCATTTTTTAAGGAAATGTCTCGCTATCCGTTACTGAACCGCGAAGAAGAAATCCACCTAGCTCGGCAAGTTCAAGATTGGGTTGCGATTCGAGAAAAACAAGCAGAACTCGCAGAATCCCTAGGTCGAGAACCCGAGCGTTCCGAGCTGGCTGAAGCCCTTGGTTTAACTCAAAAAGCATTGCAGCGACAGATTCATCGGGGTCGCACGGCGCAGAAAAAAATGATTCGCTCGAACCTGCGTCTTGTGGTTTCGATCGCCAAGCGTTACCTAAACCGGGGAGTTCCGTTTCTCGATCTAATCCAAGAAGGTGCATTAGGTCTAAGCCGCGCCACCGAGAAATTTGACCCCGAGAAGGGCTACAAATTCTCCACCTACGCTTACTGGTGGATTCGTCAGGGGATTACCCGCACCATTGCCAACGATGGGCGCACCATCCGCCTTCCCATCCATATCGTTGAGAAACTCAACAAACTCAAGAAGACCTATCGGAAGCTCGGACAGGATCTCAATCGCCAGCCTAGCGAGGACGAACTCGCCGAAGCCTTAGACATGTCCCTGAAGCAATTGCGACAATTGCAACGGGTGAGCCAACGCTCCTTGTCTCTGAACCATTACGTCGGGGATGAAGACAACACCGAAGTCTTGGATCTGCTCGAAGACACCGATAGTCCCTCGCCGGATTCTCAGGTCAGCGAAGATATGATGTGTCAAGGCGTGCGGCAGGTTCTCGACGAAGCCCTGACCCAGCGTGAAAGTGAAATTCTGGCGTTACGCTATGGGTTAAACGGAGAGAAACGCAAAACTCTGCAAGAAATCAGTAACCTGTTTAATTTGTCCCGAGAACGGGTCCGACAAATCCAAACCACCGCTATGCGGAAACTGCGCCGTCCTCAAATCTCTCGTCGCCTGCGGGGCTGGTTACATTAATTTCCCAAGCGCCGGCTATTTCCAACCAACCTGTAGCTCCTTCGAGCCTGGGTTGGTTTTTCATCATCGGGAGTGTAATGTTCACAATTCGTCTGGCCGCCCCGGAAGACACTGAAGCGATCTTCAGCTTAATCCAAGCGCTAGCGGCCTTTGAGAAACTCGAACAGCAGGTGACGGGAAGCCCCGCCCAGCTTCATGAGCATTTGTTTGGGAATCCCCCCTATGCCGAAGTCTTCGTGGCTGAACAGCAACAGACAATCGTTGGCTATGCCCTGTTCTTCAGCACCTATTCGAGCTTCCGAACCCAACCGGGACTCTACTTAGAAGATGTGTTTGTCCACCGCGACTATCGCCGTCAAGGAATTGGGACAGCTCTGATCGCCCAAGTCGCCCAACAGGTTGAACAACGGGGCTATGGACGCCTAGAATGGTCTGTCTTAGATTGGAACCACAGGGCAATTTCCTTTTATCAACAGCTTGGGGCAACGGTTCTCCCCGACTGGCGCATTTGCCGGGTGAGCGATCGCCCCCTGAAGAAACTAGCCCAACAAGTCGTAAAATCCCAGAATTGATCCACCAACCCGTTAAGATAGACGTGAACTGTCGCGTTCCGCTTTAGCCGTCTTATGACCGATTCGACATTGCCTTCAGAACAGAAGAAACAGCAGGTGGAAGTTTCCATCCAGCTTGATTCTGAACTCGTTGATCAAATCCAACATCTTTCGAGTGATCCGAGTAAAATTATCGAAACAGCGATTCGACAGTGGCTGCGTGGTGAGACAACCCGTGATGACGACCTCAGCCGCCGCTTAGAACGCAATCCCCCAGTCCCACCTCGTGGCGAATGGAACGATTAGCCGAAATCGCCCAAGTTGGGAGATAAGATAGCGGCTCAACTCCCTCGTACCGTTTCCTAACCGATCGGTTAGGAGTACGGCGGGGTAACGGGCCATTCGGGGCATCCTGCAAACCGTTCCTCCTGATAAGTTCCATGACTTTGACTCAGACCTTCCATCTTCCACCTGGGGTTCTAAGACCACCTGACCTCGAAGTTGGAGACGACGGGAGATTGTTTCTGCGATCTCTAGGGGTTGAGCTGAGCTATATTCAAGAGCGAACGGGGCGCTATCGCAGTTTTCTGTGGCGTAATGGGGCGAATCAGTTTACCCCCAGTCACCAACAGCAGGTCTTTCAGCCGGTGGATACGGTTGCCTATCTGACCCATATCTGTCGGATTTTGGACAACTGTAGCCCTGAATCTCTGCGTTGCTTTTTCAAGGTGGGAGCCGAGGTTCGCGCATTTGAATTGTCCATCGCTCCCCTATCCAGCCGTGAAGGAGAGTCTGACTGTGTTTTAGTCGTCGGACGACAGGTCAGCCCCCTTACACCGGCTATAACCGGCCAGGACTCTCCTCTAGAAATTCCCACGTCGGAATTTGCTAATCTGTCGGAATCTCCCTCGTTTTTAACTCAGGTCTCCTATCCGAAGTTGTTGACGCAGATTGCTCGACAGATTCGTCAAACGTTGGATTTAGAGATTATCTGGCAGCAAACCGCCCATGGGTTTGAATCGGCTATGAATGTGCGTCAATGTTATGTGTATAGTTATGAGGGCCATCAACGTCAGGTGACATTGGTGGCCCGCTCTCCTCATGATCCCACGACGACCCCAATTGGTACGGAGCTATTGCTCGAAGAGGCTCCGGAGTTGCAACAGGCGATCGCCAGTTTGACCCCGATTCTGGTTGAGTCATCGCCCGATGACGTCGCGGGGCGATCGCAGCTCGTTGTGGCCACCCGTCATCAGGGCCAGGTGAATGGACTAATTTGCTTAGAACGTTATCGAGAAGATGCTCCCAACTCGCGGCCCTTGTGGCATCCGGTGGAACTCGAAATCATCAGTGAACTGGCCGATCAGGTGGGGACGGCGATCGCCCATGCGATTCTTTACCGAGAACTCGAACTGGCTCGTCAGGAAGCCGAAGAAGTCTCACGCCTCAAAAGTGATTTCCTGGCTAATACCTCCCATGAACTGAGAACCCCCCTCAACGGGATGATGGGATTCCTAAAATTGATTTTAGATGGGATGACTGATGATTCCGAGGAGCAGATGGAGTTTATCGAGGAAGCCTATCGCTCGGCGGTTCATCTGCTCAGTATTATTAATGACATCCTCGATATTGCCAAAATTGAAGCGGGTAAGATGCACCTAGATCTCGAACCCGTTAATCTAAAAGAACTTCTAACCCATCTCGAAGAGTTTGTTCAAACCCAAATTCAACAAAAACAGCTTTACTTTCAAGTCCAGATGCCCGACACCGAGGATAATATTGTTGTCTATGGTAACTATCAACGACTGCTTCAGATTCTCCTCAATCTTGTGGGTAATGCTATCAAGTTTACCCATGAAGGAGGCATTACGATTACGGCTGAGGTAATCTCTCGCCCAATCGTGGTCAACGATCGCGAATTTTCGGGGGTTCTCAAGCTCAAAGTGGCGGATACAGGAATTGGTGTCTCGTTAGAACAGCAGGATAAACTGTTTCAAACCTTTAGCCAGGTTGATGGATCTCGCACTCGCCAATATGGAGGAACGGGACTGGGTTTAGTCATCTCGCAAAAGCTCGTCGAGGCCATGGGAGGCGAAGTTCACTTCTATAGTATGGGAGAAGGACTCGGTTCCACGGTGACTTTTACCATCGCTCTGTTCCAAGAACCGGTGATGATTTCTCTCGATGAAACCCTCGACTCTCTGGATTTGTTGGTTGAAAGTTAGAGTGACAATGGGGAAACTGGATGATCTTCTGAGTTCGATCGCCAACCCTAGTCCGATTGGCCGCTGAGCTGACTGCCTACCATAAATAGGCGTTATAATAAAGACTATTATGTAAATTTTTTTTAAGGATAACGCCCGGAACCGATGAATTTACAAGAGATTTCCAGCAACCTTGATAGTGACAATGCCCGCGATCGCATGTTGGCCCTGGCCTCCCTGCGCAACATCCCCGCCTCCGAGGCGGTTCCTCTGATCAAGAAAGTCCTCAACGATCATCATGTGGCCTTGCGATCGATGGCCATCTTCTCCCTGGGCATCAAGAGAACCGACGAATGTTATGAGTTACTGGTGAACCTGCTACTCCATGATCCCGACTATGGCATTCGGGCCGATGCCGCTGGGGCCTTGGGCTATCTCGGCGATCCTCGGGCCTTTGAACCCCTGTCACGAGCCTTTCTCGAAGAAACCGATTGGCTAGTTCGCTTCAGTGCCGCCGTGTCCCTAGGGAACCTGAAAAACCCGGAGGCTTATGATATTCTGCTGCAAGCCCTCCATAGTGGTGAGGTGATGTTGCAACAGGCGGCGATCGCCGCCCTAGGAGAAATCCAAGCCATCGAAGCTCTCGAAGATCTCCTCGGCTTTGCCAACTCACCCGATTGGCTAGTCCGACAACGCTTAGCTGAGGCCTTGGGGCATCTCAACCATCCCCAGAGTTTAGCGGCCCTCACCTATCTGGAAAAAGATAGTCATCCTCAAGTGGCCGAAGCCGCTCGCCTAGCCCGAGAACAGTTGCAATTGGGGGCAACACCAGACCCCAAATCAACGCCCGAATCAACGATTGGATAGAACCCCTATGAAGTTTAATCTGGGCTGCAATTTGAGCTATAGCTTATCGGCTGAGAGTACTCTAATTTTCAATATCGCCGTTTGTAACAACCGAGTGCAACATCTCCTGCACGAAGATCTCCAGATTCAGGCCGAGGCCAGCGTTGATCACTATTGTTCTAGGGAGCTGGGGAACCGATATAGTCGTATCAACGCGGCGGCGGGTCCTCTAACCCTTTCCTACCAAGCCAGCGTTGAGTTAAACGCCATTGAAAAACCGCCTCAAAGCATCACCGAAGTTCCCCCGGCGGAACTTCCGTTAGACGTCTTACCGTACCTCTATCCGAGTCGTTACTGTGAATCCGATCGCCTGCTGCGATTTGCCCAAACTGAGTTTGGGGAGTTGGTTCCTGATTATTCTCGGGTGACCGCCATCTGTAACTGGATTTATGAGAATGTCACCTATCTCTCGGGGAGTACCGACACCCAAACATCCGCCTTCGGGACAGCCACTGAACGAGTGGGAGTCTGTCGCGATTTTGCCCATTTAGGCATCGCCTTCTGTCGCGCCTTGAATATCCCTGCTCGCTTTGTGACTGGATATGCCTACGGGTTGCAGCCTCCTGATTTCCATGCCTATTTTGAGGCCTATTTAGGCCATGCCTGGTATTTGTTTGATCCCACCCGTCTCGTTCCCCGGACGGGGTTAATCCGCATTGGAACCGGCCGCGATGCAGCGGATGTCTCCTTTGCCACGCTTTTTGGTCCCGTGATGATGGAGGAGATGAGGTTGTGGGTTGACTGTATCAGTCCTGGGGAAGAGCCGCAGGCGACCGATGAGGCGATCGCTTTTGTCGAATTGCCCTAGGCGCGATTAGGATATTTAAGATGACTTAGCTCGCGATCGCCAGGCTACTCCAGCCAAGGTCATAAGTCCCAAGAGTAGGGAGGGTTCAGGAACCTGGGTGCTGTCCGGGTTTAGAGTCCTGGCATGGGGCTGATAGTCATAGCTGAGGGTATTTTGGACAAACCAATTTAAACTCTTTAATACCGATTCATCATTGATGACCGGATAGCGAATATAGCCAATATTGCCCTGATTGAGCGTCCCGAACAAGCCTCCCACGCGATCGCCGGGACGGCCGAGAAAATCATTAAGATTATCGAAACTGACACGGCCACTGAAAGTCCGACTTTCGGTTTGATTCAACTCGTCAACCGTAAAAACACCACCGAGATCATCACTGAGACCGTCAAACCCCTGAACTCCATTGAGGTCGAAATCCCAGGCCACCGTACAATCATGCCAGCCCCCTTGGGACTGACATCCGCTCACCGGAGACCAAATCGAGTCAAAGCGAATCTCATAGCTAAACACAACTCGTTCGAGAGATCCCAAACGGCTATCGAAGGCCTCAAACATATCACCCGAGGGTAGAGTATTCACCGTCTGGTGAATCGTGGCGGCTTCAGCGACAGGAGGTTGCGGGAGACCAGACAGGAGAACCAGCCCTAGAGTGCCTAGGGTAAGCCGATTTATCTTCAATTCCATTAGATTTGCACAGAATTTGCCAAATAGCGCCGGGACTTAGTCTCCGACGTTAAGAATCATACCCTCTTGTGCTAACACAGCATTCGGAAAGTTGTCACGAATTTCAAACTGCAATTTATCCAAGAAATCATCCGTATGGCCCGGTTCATGGTGAAAAATGACCAAGGTTTTCACGCCAGCCGCCTTAGCCACCTTGACCCCTTCCTGCCAAGTAGAATGTCCCCAGCCCACTTTCGGAGATTTAGGATTATGGTACTCCTCATCGGTGTACATGGCATCATAAATCATCACATCTGCCCCTTCGGCTAAGGCCATGACGTTTTCATCGAGGCGGTCTGGGAAATGTTCCGTGTCCGTGCAGTAAAACACCGAGTGACCCTGCCAGTTGACCCGATAGCCCATGGCGGTGTTGGGATGGTTGAGGGGCGTGGTTTCTATGTGAATATCATCGAGGGCGAAGGGTTCGCCACAGATGAGGTCAGAAAATTTCATGTCGGCTCGCAGTCCCCCCAGGGGAACGGGAGAGTTGGGGTGTAAAACCCGTTCCATGAAGTGTTTTTCTAGGGATTCACCATTTTGGGGGACGGCACCGTGGATGCGTAGACAATGATCTTTGACAAAGGCAGGGGCAAAGAAGGGAAAGCCTTGAATGTGATCCCAATGGTAATGGGTAAAGAACATATAGGTTTCCGGGGGTAGCTGCCGCATCATGTCTTTGCTCAGAGACCGAAGGCCGGTTCCTCCATCAAAGATAATGCGCCGGCCCCCAACTTCCATTTCGATACAGGACGTGTTGCCACCGTAGCGCACGGTGGTTTTACCGGGGGTCGGAATACTTCCGCGAACGCCCCAGAACTTCACGAGAAATTCAGAAGAGGTGGCTGGTTCCATAGACGTTTCGGGAGACGTTTCGGGGACAGGGGGACAGGAGCGACCCAGCCGAGAGGACAACGTCCTGACTAGGTTTTAGGGAGGTTGAGGGACGGTAGCTCTGCTGCTGGCAGGGTTTGGCATTGGGCCTGCTGGCGCAGGAGATGGTCGCAAAGAACCAGGGCGACCATGGCTTCAACCATGGGAACGGCCCGAGGAAGCACACAGGGATCATGGCGTCCTTTGGCGGCAAGCACGGTGTTCTGACCATCACGGGTAACAGTCTGTTGTTCTTTCCGAATTGTAGCAGTGGGTTTAAAGGCAATGCGAATGGAGATGTGTTCTCCATTACTGATGCCACCTTGGATACCTCCGGAGCGATTGGTGCGCGTGCGGATGTTGCCGTCGCTGTCGGCGTAAAACTCATCATTATGTTCACGGCCGCTGAGTAGGGTTCCGGCGAAGCCGGAGCCAATTTCAAAGCCTTTGGTGGCGGGGAGAGACATGACCGCTTTGGCGAGATCGGCTTCGAGTTTGTCGAAGACGGGTTCTCCGAGGCCTTTGGGGACGCAACGGGCGACACATTCGACGACTCCTCCGAGGGAGTCTCCCTCTTTGCGGGCTGCTTCGATCGCCGCGATGGCCCGTTCAACGAAGTCGGCATCGGGCGATCGCACCATGTTTTGTTCGACATCCTCTAGGGTGACGGTGTCTGGGTTGACCTGAGCTTCTAGGTCTCGTACCCGTTTAACATAGCCGACAATCTCGACGCCTGCCACTTGTTTTAAAATCTTTTTGGCGATCGCCCCGGCGGCCACGCGGCCGATGGTTTCTCGGGCTGAGGAACGTCCGCCTCCTTGCCAGTTGCGGATGCCATATTTGGCGTCGTAGGTGGCATCGGCATGAGAGGGACGGTATTTGACGGCCATTTCGTCGTAATCCTGCGATCGCGCGTCTTTGTTGCGAACCAGAATTGAGATTGGGGTTCCTAGGGTTTTGCCTTCAAAGACCCCCGAAAGAATTTCGCAGCCGTCACTTTCACGGCGGGGGGTGGTGATTTTACTCTGTCCCGGACGACGGCGATCGAGTTCAAATTGGATCTCTTGGGGGGAAATTTCAAGTTGAGGCGGACAGCCGTCGATGATGACGCCAACGCCCCCACCATGAGACTCGCCAAAGGTTGTCACCCGAAACAGATGTCCGAAACTGTTACCCACAATCTGCTGCTTTTGTTTGCAAGAGAACTTTTGTATCTTAACATTCCCAATCCAGTTTGGTGTCAGCGTTGCAGGGAGGAGGGACGGGAGATAGGGGGAATCCCTGCCATATCCAGAATCTCGGGGATGAGATGTTCGGTGCGAATGGCCATCAAATGGACGCCCTGACAGAGACAGCGGGCCTGTTTGATTTGTTCGGCGGCGATGGCCATGCCTTCTCGCAGGGGATCGGCGGCTTCGTCGAGGCGATCGATGGTCTCGTCGGAAATGTGAACGCCGGGGACGTATTTGTTGATGAATTTGGCGTTTTTGGCGGATTTGAGCAGGAAGATGCCGGCCAAAATCGGTTTGTCGTACTCGGCGGCAATTTGAGTCATGAATTTGTCGAGGCGGTCAAAGTCGGAGATGAGTTGACTTTGGAAGAATTGCGCCCCGGCGGCGATTTTGCGCTCAAAGCGACGCTGTAAGCCGGACCAACTGGCCAGTTGTGGGTCCACGGCTGCCCCGCCAAAGAGGTCGAGTTTGCCGTCGCTGAGGGGGCGATCGTTAAAGTCAATGCCCTGGTTGAGTTTGTGCAAGGTTTGCAAGAGGCGCACGGATTCGAGGTCAAAGACGCTTTTGGCTCGTTCGTGATCGCCGGCTTTGACGGGGTCGCCGGTGAGGGCGAGAACGTTACGAATCCCTAGGGCGTAGGCTCCCATGAGGTCGGCTTGTAGGGCAATGCGGTTGCGATCGCGACAGGCTACCTGAAACACCGGTTCAATGCCATATTGCACCAGGAGCGCTGAGGCCGCCAGAGAGGACATCCGCAGCACCGCTCGGGACCCGTCGGTGATGTTAACGGCATGAACCCGCCGTTTTAGACAGGTTGCCATTTTCAGCATATGGCTGGGGTCTCCTCCTTTGGGGGGAGCCACTTCGGCGGTGATGAGAAATTCTCCGGCGTGAATAGCGGTACGAAGACGGGACATAGGGGAGGGGAGGGAACAGGGAATAGGGAACGGGGAACAGGGAATAGAAGGGAACGGGGAATCGAGGCGGCTGGGATTAGAGGGGTTGGGAGAAACCCATGGCGGTTTTGACGCGGCTGAGGGTGGTTTGGGCGATCGCCTCGGCCTGTTCGCGCCCCTGTTTGAGGACTGATTCGAGATAGCCTGGGTCTTGCATCACCTCATGATAGGTCTGTTGGATGGGCCGTAGGGCTTCGATGGTGGTTTCGGTTAACAGGGGTTTGAACTGTCCCCAACCCATGGACGCACAATCGGCGGCGACGGTTTCTTTCTCCTGTCCTGATAGAAGGAGATAGAGGGTTAGGAGGTTGTTACATTCGGGGCGATCGGGGTTGTCGAACTCTAAGCCGCGCATGGGATCGGTTTTACATTTTTTGATTTTCTTAGCGATGGTGTCGGGGTCGTCTAAGAGATTTATACGGCTGAGTTCGGAGGGATCCGACTTGGACATCTTTTTATTTCCATCCGTGAGACTCATCACCCGCGCCCCGTCTTTACGGATGAGGGGGTCGGGCATTTTCAGGACGGGATGGTCGGGGCTGCCAAATTGGTCGTTGAGACGGATGACCAAGTCTCGGGTTAGTTCGAGATGTTGTTTTTGGTCTTCACCGACGGGGACTTTGTCGGCATCGTAGAGGAGGATATCGGCGGCCATGAGGACGGGATAGTCCAAAAGTCCGGTTCCTACGTTCTCGCCCTGTTTGATGGCTTTTTCTTTGAACTGAATCATTCCCTGAAGCCAGTTGATGGGGGTGATGCAGTTGAGAAGCCAGGTCAGTTCGCTATGGGCGCTGATGTGGGATTGAATGAAGATGTTGGCATGGTCGAGGCTGATGCCACAGGCTAGGTAGAGGGCGGCTATTTTGTAGCTATTTTCGGCTAGGGTTTTGGGGTCATGGGGGACGGTGATGGCATGGAGATCGACGACACAGAAGTAGTTGTCGTAGTTATCTTGACCGTCGACCCAGTTGCGAATGGCTCCTAGGTAGTTACCGAGGTGAAGGTTTCCGGTGGGTTGAACCCCGGAGAGAATGCGCTGTTTACCCATGACTGCTCGCGATATCTGTTAACTGCCAATCTAACTGCCGATTTAACTGCTGATTAGCGAAGGCTTAATATTTCGACATCCTCTAGTTTGACATACTGCGCGATCGCCTTGGTCACAGTCACGGCTTTGTTGAGGGAGCCGTATCGCGATTATTCCAGGCCGGGATAGCTGATTGGCAGCATTTGACTGGGGTCTAGGAGGTCGGCGGCGGTGTTTTGTAGGGTGGCGATCGCCCTACCGCTACGGTCAACCTGAATCAGGGTATGGTTACCCTGTTGGGTCCAGGTGAGGTCTTCTGAGGTTAACCCGTGGGAGAGTCCCAGGCGATCGCGGTCTGGGTTGAAGTCGGTAATTACGTCATAACTCGACTGTGGACGCAAGATGAAGAGATTATTTCCCCCACCTCCGGTCAGGGTATCGTTCCCGAAGTCCCCGGATAAGACTGTATCACCTGGCCCCCCGATGAGTAGGTCATTATCCTGGCCGCCAAAGAGGGTATCGTCGCCATCTCGACTATAGATGCGATCGTTTCCCTTGTTGCCAAAGAGAAGGTTGTCTCCCCCCTGAGCGAAAATCACGTCATCATAATCAAAAGCGGCGATGGTATCGTTACCATCGCCGCCAATCAGGGTTTCGGGTTCAGTTCCACTTCCCAGAATTAGTTGGTTGATGAGTCGTCGTGAGGAACGGTTGGCTGTGGGTTCGGGTTCGGGTTCTACGTCAGCCTCTGAGTCGTCGCTGTCTGAGTCGGAATCGGCTTCGGGGTCAGGTTGAGGTTCTGCGTCTGAGTCGTCGCTGTCGGAATCGGCTTCGGGGTCAGGTTGAGGTTCTGCGTCTGAGTCGTCGCTGTCTGAGTCGGAGTCCCCAGTTTCATTATCCTGGGTTGGGTCTTCGATGCGGTAGCGATCGCCCGCTTCAAAGGCCTCAGTCAACGCGACACCAGCATCATTAACAATCGTCGCAGTATCTGGCACATCCAGACGTAGGGTTCCGTCTCCGTCCACCCCTTCCAGGGTGACCTCAATCATGGTTCCTGATTCCGCTGAGACTGAGGCGATGTCAGCGGTAGCGGTTCCAGTGGTGGTTAGGCTAAAATCGGCAACATCCACCTCATTGACCGCTTCGCTAAAGCTAACTTCGTAAATAATTGTCTCCTCGGTCGTACTTTCATCGATAGTGTCTGGTCGTTGAATGGCGAGAACACGGGGAGCAAGTTCGTCAGGATCAGAAGTATCCTCAACGGGGCTATAGTTGAGGCTGAAATTATCAATGGCAACGGTATCTCTATAGTTGCTGTTTGTGCTATCTGAGAGGGCAACAATGCGAATTTGTACAAGTTTGCTTTGGTTATCTATCGCATCACCGAAATCTAAAAGTTCCGATCCTGTTGTCAATTGGGTGACACCCCATTCTTCGGGATCGTCGTAAGTACCGAGGGGCAAAAAATCACTCTCAGTACCAATCCGATAATCAATTGTCCAGGAAGTGGAACGTTTTTTGATACTAAGCATTTGAGCTTCTAAGGACAGTTGAAAATCCTGGAAGCCTTCAGTATTGGCAAGAGAGAGAACGAAAGCTGCACCCGGATCACCAAAGTCTTCCGTCTGACGAATTCCGAGGGCGCGATCGCTGACTTGCTTCTGCTTAGATGCTGCATCTCCTTCATCTACTTCACTATTTGCAGACGCGACATTTCTAAACCCCCCTGCTGTATTATTCCAACTTTTAGGGTCTGAATTAAAGTTGATTAATGTTCCCAGACTTGATGAGGTTGCGTCTGTGTAAATTGCCCAACCTGAGGGAAGTCCATCGCCGAGAGTATTGAAATCTTCCTG
>NZ_JAWOCL010000025.1:0-6606 GCF_046483825.1 Sodalinema sp. | reverse complement strand
GGTGATGGAAGTCCGATTACGCTCTGGAATAAGACTTGCGAAAAGAAGTATAAGGGGTTGTTAAAAATCCAGCCGCAACGCCATGTCACTCCCATTGATTATCAAACAGGTAAACCCAAGGATATGGATGATTTTGCAGCACCCTCTAAGCGACAGTCGATTGATGAGTTGCTGGTAAAAATCCAAACCATCATTGAAGATGATTCTGAGGGAGTTTACCAGAAAACTTATGTCCGAAAGAATCCACCGCCGCCAATCACCTGTCAAGCGGTATTGTTGGCGATTGTCAACCATGCAATCAATGGAGAGAAATGGACGCTTGACTCTTTGGCAATGGAGTTCAATACACCAAAAGGAACTATGCGTGGAGCTTTTGAAAATAAACTTAAATCTCTCTTGTCAAAAATGCAGGATTTCCTGGATTAGTGTTTAACTTGAATCATCAAGATTTTTGCGGTCGTTTGCATATAATTTTAATGATTCACTGTTAATCACTTAAGGTCAACACAAGCTTGACAGTTTTTGCTCAGTTTATTAGGACAAAACACACCATGAATATACAACAATTCGGACAATTGGTCGCCATTCCTCAGAGTGTGAAACAGCGTTTAAGAGCGTTGACTCAATCATTCCCCGAGGAGACGATAGAGACGAGTCATCAACGGGCGATCGCCGCCTGGGTGGTGGGACGATATCTGCGTCGCTTTGGCTTTGTCTGTGAGATTGAAGAGAGTAGCGCCTGGAATCCAACCTTATCTCTCTTGACGGAGTTTGCGGAGTTAGAGATTTACTCGATAGAGGGGGATGAGTTGGGAACGGTTGAATGTCTCATCCTCCCCCCTGAGGCGGAGGAGTTACAGATTCCCGAAGCCGTGGTGGGCGATCGCCTGGCTTATATTGCGGTGGAGGTGAATCCTGAACAGACTTGGGGAACGATTGTGGGATTTGTCCCAGCATTACGGCTGAAATCCCCGAAACTGACGATAAAACGGGAGAAACTTCTCAGCCGAGAACGTCTGATTGATTTGTTGGCGGATGTAGAGTCTCTGGTGGAGGAGTCTCGACTCTCGGAATTGCAGGGGTACTGGGAACGCCATGGAATTTGGTCCGAGGAACAACGCTTAGCGGCGATCGCCCAGTTGGAAAGTGCTTTATTATTACAAACCAAGGAACGGCGCCAAGTGGAGACAGCGGCGCAACAGTTGGAACGATTGATTGCTGAGTCGGGAGGAACACCGGTTAACCGGGAGTTAGCCTTTAAGGAGGACGATTCTGAGGCGGGCGATCGCCTGGAGTTACGAGAAATTCTCAAACGCCTGTTTCAATCTTTACGAGAGGATTTAGATTAAGGTATCGGTTAACCCATCCATGGTAGGGGCGAAAAATCCCCTCCTGGGAGGGGTTAGGGGTGGGTTATGCCCCTACAAGCCTCGGGAACCCCACCAATCCTCCTCGGTGCGTGGCGGCAATTTCAATCGAGTTTCCACAGTCCAAACGCGACCAAATCCGCCACACCCCCTACCGTTTCTGACACAAAAATTCCATTCTAGCGGTAGGATGTGTTCCGGCATTCAGGGTGTTTAACCCCTAACCGACTCTCTCAAACTTGCCGGAACGCATCACCCCAGGAACCCCAGCCACATTTACCGAAACTGCATAAAAACCCCTCCCACAAGCGTTACTCCAATGTCAGCCGATGCAACACCTCTGGAGTAACCCATGAAACTCAAATCAACCCAACCCCCCAACCTCCCAACGGAAGCCAAGTACATCGCCGAAAACCTACGGGAATCTCACCCGGAACTGAATCACCCCCCACAACCCCCTCGACTCTGGGAACGGCGCCTTAAGCAAGTCGTCTCACCGGTTCGCTTTCTGCAAAACCTCCTCTTCGCCAATCCCCAAGACTTTCATGGCCGCGTCTATGTCACCCCAGAGTTACAAGAGCATTCTAACCTCACGGCGCGGGTGATTAGTGTCGCCAGTCTCTTCAACGCCATCACCAACCAACCCCTACTCTTTTTCGCCTTCAAAGACTTCGCAGGCGTCGCCGCCATTTTGGCCAGTTTAACCCTCAATCTGTTGCTGATTAAGTTCACCAACGACAACGGAACCGCCGTGGCGGGCCGCAAGTACGGGAACCAAAGCTGGGCCAAGGCTGGCGCGGCGGCGATGATTGCGATGAGTGTGCTGCAATCCTTCGCGGCTGGGGTGGGGATGGAGGCGATGAATAATCGTCCCTATTTGGCGGAGTTGAAGGCCCGGGAGGAAATCGAACGCCAAACGGAGAACTTGCAGGCCATTCCCGCCACCAGTGAAGCCTTGGAAGCCGCACGGCGAGAATTTCAGGAGTTACAAGGGGAGTTGGCGGGGATTCCTCGGGAGAACCCCAATTGGGATACCCTTCATGTGCAACTTTATGGAACTTGGGAAGAACGCGATCGCGATTGGAGTCAGGTTCCCCTAGAAAATCTCCCCTTGCAACAACGAGTCTTCCGCCTGGAACGCCAGGCCCAAGCCATTAAGGAGGAAGCACAGCAAGCCTGGGGGGAAAAACTGGCTCAGCGTCAGCAACTTGGGGATGATGTTTTGTTCCTACAACAGCATCTACCGGGAGCCTTTGAGCGCCATTTTGATGACGACTATGAGTTGAAATCGGGAACGGAAATTGTCCGCTTGGCGGTGGTGAGTCTTTATCAGAAAGTCCTGAGTTTGGATCTGGCTAGTTTAGGCTTTCCTCTGTTCTTCTTCCTCCTCTCCGTCGTCACCAGTGGGATCGCCTGCTGGCTAACCCTGGCCCATGCACAACGCCAGGATGTGCAGATCTCCCGCGATGAGTTGGTGAGTGAGGCGATTCAGGCGCAAGTTGAGGCTTGGGTTCGTGCGGCGGATGACGGTTCTGAAGAAAATTCCTGAGTTTTGCATAAATCCTAGCGTCTGCTGGGTTATGCCAACAGATCGGCGATCGCCATTGCTACCGCTTCTACCCTTTCTACCATTTCTACCCTCGCTTCAGGGGGCGATCGCCACTCCCTCAATCCCATGAGTGATCGAAAGGTTATCCCTATGCAAGCTCCTCACAACCCCACTCAAACGCCGCTCCGGGTGACGCCTCCCCATCTTACGCCTCTGGAGTCTCCCCGTCGTCACCCAGCCAGCGATCGCCAAGTTCTCCGTCGCTATGGCCAACAGGCCCGGAAAACCGGGAACTATGACGCGATTCCCCAAATTGCTGAAATTGTCCGCCTGGCCTATGCTCGCCAACTAATTAGCCCCACACAGGCGCAAGTCCTCTTAAATGATTTAAATGAGGTAGAGACCATATTAAACCCCAATATCGAAGCCCTAGCGAGAGCTTTAGACAAGTTCAGCCAGGGGGTGCTATCGGGTCAAACTCCCAGTTTAGAGGACAAGTTAATGGTACGCGAACAGGTGCGATCGCTCATCGAACCCCTCGATGTCCTGATGGCCATGGCCCGCCAACATCGTGATCCCATTGAACCCGGCGTGGAGGAGGGATTCGCCTCCTGCTATTGCGACACCATCAAGCGTGTCAACGATCTCCGCTATCGCCTCGCCGCCATCACCGAGAAATTCCGCCCCCGGGTTCTCCAACGGCTGCTACGCCACACCTCCAATCCTCAACTCTCTGAACTCGAACTGGTGGCTTTAGAGACGGCGATCGACGATTTACAGGTCACCTGTGCTGACTTAATTCCCCGTTTGCGAGTCAACATCAGCCGCAAAGTTCCTCAATTTTGGGGGTCATTTCCCCATTAATCCAAATTGCATAAAAACCCGAATTAACTGGGTTAATAGTTCGTCGGGAGGGCGACAGCTTAATCCCCTCCCCCGTTCATTCATTTAGGAGTCGAACGTCTCATGTTTAACCTCATGCAAAACCTTCTGGAATCCGATGAACCTAAAAAAGAGATTTCGGTTCATGAGTTCGTCGCAGAAGTCAAGAAAGGAATCAGGAATTTTCATTTAATTAAAGTCACCAATGCCAATTTACGAGGTTTAGATCTAAATAGCCTTGTTATTACCCAGAGTGAGTTACAGAGTTGTGATTTTAGCCAGAGTTCTCTTCTCCATGCCAATTTTCGGGAAACTTGTCTGAAGGGGACAAATTTTAGTGGTGCTTTTTTGGCGGAAAGCAACTTCTATAAAGCCAAGTTAGTGGGTTGTAATTTTAGCGGCGTTCATGGGGAGAACGTCAATTTATCCCATGCCAATTTACGAGGTGCAAACCTGACCTGGGCGGATTTACGAGGCGCCAACTTAGCTAAAGCGACCTTACAGGATGTGAATCTCTCCTATAGCAATTTAGAAGGGGCAAATATCGGTCGAGGCATTCTCGGCGCAACCACATTAAATATGTTGCAATTACCCGCCGGAACTCGGGTGATTCGTCAGGGTTGGTGGCGTTCTAAGTCAGGTGTGAAACAAGAACAACAAGCTGAGTAAACACTCACAATAGCCTACGGCTGAAGCGATGCGTTCCGGCTTGTAAGGGCGAAAAAATTTTCGCCCTTACAATGGATGGATCTAGGTCACAACCCTTACCGATGCCGGAACACATCCTACCCCGGAGGGCTGTTCCCTATTCCCGATTCTCTCTTCCCTTTTTTATCATGATGCAACTCAACGTGACTCAAACTTTAACCCATTCTCTGCGTCTTCTGATTCCGACAACTGTTGATGTTAATCAGCCTATCGATACCTCTCACCTCGTTCGTCAAATCAATCAAGATCTCTGTCAATTATGCGGGGGAACCCTCTGTAAACAACATCGTGGCTATTATCAAAGTGATGAACTTGGGGTGGTGGAAGAGGTGATTTATGAAATTGAAGTTTGGACGACTGATTTTGGCTTGAAACAGGCTCAGCAACTCCTAGAAGGATGGATGACCCGGATTCTGGTGGAACTCCGTCAGGAATCGGTCTTACTGGCTATTGATGGCACAGTTCAGTTATGGGAATTGTCCCAGAAGCAGAGTTCCAGCCCAAATCAGTTAAGTCAAAGGTTAGATCAAAGGTTAGGTCAAAACCGTTTTGGCCGTTCGTTGGCGGGCAGCGTCTAAGACCGCTTGACGCGCCCAATGATCAGCCGCTAAGATATCCTCTAATGTGGGAGTGGCTTTGTTTTGGCTGCGGTGGCGATCGCAGACGGTTTCAATCAGACGCGGAATATCTAAAAACTGCACCTGTTCATCTAAAAATAACGCCACTGCTTGCTCGTTAGCTGCATTTAACACCGCCGTCATCGAGCCACCCTCTCGTCCAGCTTGATAGGCTAACTCCATACAAGGATATTTCTGATGATCGGGTTCTCGGAAGGTTAAATCCCCGGCTTTCACTAAATCGAACTGTTCTAATTCCGTCGGAATCCGCTCGGGATAGGACAAGGAATAGAGTAAGGGTAGCCGCATATCGGGCCAACCTAATTGTGCCAGAACGGAGGTATCTTGCAACTCAATTAAAGAGTGGATAATACTCTGAGGATGCACCACAATATCGATGTCATCGTAGTCTAAGCCAAAGAGATAATGAGCTTCGATGACTTCTAAGCCCTTATTCATTAAGGTGGCTGAGTCAACGGTGATTTTACGCCCCATTGACCAATTCGGATGGGTAATCGCATCGGCCACGGTCACGTCTGCGAGTCGTGCGACGTCCCAATCCCGGAATGCGCCCCCAGAGGCGGTGAGGATGATCCGTTTGAGTCCTCCCTCGGGAACTCCTTGTAAACATTGGAAGATGGCGGAATGTTCGGAGTCCGCCGGAAGCAGTTTTACGCCATGTTTTTGGATGAGAGGATTTACCACCGGGCCGCCGGCGATGAGGGTTTCTTTGTTGGCTAAGGCGATGTCTTTACCGGCTTCGATCGCCGCTAAGGTGGGCAGCAAGCCAGCACAGCCGACAATTCCGGTGACAACGGCTTCAGCATCGCCATAGCGGGCGACTTCGATAATGCCCTCTTCTCCGACTAATAGCTGGGGTTGGGGATCGAGATCGGCGATCGCCTCCCGTAATTGTGGCAGTTTCTCAGCGTTACGAATTGCAACAATTTCCGGCTTAAATTGGCGAACCTGTTGCGCCAATAATTCCACATTGTTTCCTGCTGCAATCCCCACCAGTCGGAAGCGATCCGGGTGACTGGCCACAATATCAAGGGTTTGTGTCCCAATCGATCCCGTTGATCCTAATAGTGTGATAGCTTTCACAATGATTTGTCCTCGATCCCTAGCGTCTTAGCACCAGTATCTCATAGAAGGGCAAAAGGCAAGAGGCAAGAGGCAAGAGGCAAGAGGCAAAAGGCAAAAGGCAAGAGGCAAGAGGCAAGAGGCAAGAGGCAAGAGGCAAGAGGCAAGAGGCAAGAGGCAAGAGGCAAGAGGCAAGAGGCAAGAGGCAAGAGGGAGGTTCTCCACTGTTCCCTGTTCCCTGTTCCCTGTTCCCTGTTCCCTATTCCCTGTTCCCTGTTCCCTATTCCCTGTTCCCTGTTCCCTGTTCCCTGTTCCCTGTTCCCTGTTCCCTGTTCCCTGTTCCATGTTCCCTGTTCCCTGTTCCGGTGTTCCCTGTTCCCTGTTCCCTGTTCCCTATTCC
>NZ_JAWOCL010000251.1:0-17671 GCF_046483825.1 Sodalinema sp. | reverse complement strand
CTTAAAAAACAACCCGGAGTTCTGGCAAGAGTCTTCTCTCGATATCGCAGCAGAAACCCTCAACCCGTCCCTCCTCAATGCACCCGTTTATTTTGTGCGCGATAATGGAGCTGGCTTTGATATGAAGTACAGTAAAATGCTGTTCGGGGTCTTTCAACGTCTCCACAATACCCAGGAATTTCCGGGTACGGGGATCGGACTGGCCACGGTTCACCGCATTATTCAACGTCATGGAGGACTGATTTGGGGTCAGAGTCAGGTCGGCCAAGGGGCGACCTTTCATTTTATCATCCCTTGACGGTTCCTGTCACCTGTTTTTAATCAATCCGCCCTAAACTTAAAAACCGCGAACTCATGAGGGATGAGAACCTAGTTATGACTCCGTCGCTGCGCCCCGTTTTCCTAGTCGAAGATAACCCCGATGATGAGCAGTTAACCCTACGCTCGCTACGGAAAGCTAAGATTACCAATCCAATTTTTATTGCCCGCAATGGAGAAGAAGCCTTAACCCTTCTCTCTGAGCTAAAGCCGTTACCAGCGGTGGTGTTACTCGATTTAAAATTACCCAAATTAGATGGGTTTGAAGTGCTGCGACAGATTCGCACTAGCCCCAAAACCAAAAGCTTACCTGTAGTGGTTTTGACCTCCTCTAGTGAAGATCGTGATATCATTGAAAGCTACGATTCCGGGGCGAATAGCTATGTGCGTAAGCCCGTTGAGTTCAAGGAATTTGTCGAAGCTGTCTCCCAATTAGGGTTATATTGGACTCTAGTGAATAAACCGCATCCTTAAGACAAAATAACGAGTTATTTAAAGATAGGTTAATTACGATGAACAATCTCCTTAAGTTTATCTTGATCGAGGACTCGGACGATGATGTCCTCTTACTGACTCGTGCCTTAAAACGGGAGGGGTTTCAACTTGATTATCAACAGGTTCAGTCCCCGGATGACCTGCGCCAAGCCTTAATAGACTCCTCCTGGGATTTGATTATTTCCGATTATCATTTACCGGGATTTGAAGCCCCTGAAGCGCTCAAAATTGTTCAGGGATTTGAGTTAGATATTCCCTTTATTGTTGTGTCGGGAACTATTGGTGAAAAATCCGCAGTTGCTATGATGAAAGCGGGAGCCAATGATTACATCATGAAAGGCAATTTAACTCGTTTAGGCGAGGCAATTCGCCGCGAAATTCGTGAAGGACAAATTCGAGTTGAACGTCGAAAATCTGAACAAGCACTCTGGAAAAGTGAGGCAAGAAATCGCGCCATTTTAGCGGCAATTCCTGATTTAATGTTTCGGGTTAAACCTGATGGAATTTATCGCCCCGTCGTCGCCGATGTGCCAACAGCAAAACAGGACATAGACCCGCTCAGCCGCCGGGGACGGCTGATTGAAGCCGTCTTACCAGCGAACGTCGCGCAACAGACTCGCCGGGTGATTACAACAGCCTTACAAACGGGAGAGTTACAGGTTTTTGAACAAAGCTTTACCTTGAATTCAGTCGCCATCGAGGAAGAAGTCCGGGTGATTAAAAATGGCCCCGAGGAAGTGCTGTTAATGATTCGTGATATTCGCGATCGCCAAGCCGCATTACGGGAACGCCAACGTAGTCAAGAACAACTGCGTCGCCTCAACCAAAACCTGGAAAAAACAGTCCATCAACGCACCAAACAGTTAAGAAAGCGGGAGGCTCAATTACAAGAGTTGTCTGATCGCTTAACCATGGCCCTCGAATCCGCCTCCATTGGCTGTTGGGAAGCGAGTCTGAAGGATGGTTCCTTAGTCTGGGATCAGCGTATCTATGAAATTTATGGTATCGCGCCAGGAACAGCCATCGATTACCCGAAGTGTTTGTTATTGGTTCATCCCGATGATCGCCCCCGCTTAGAACAGACCATTGAACAGATGTTACGCACCGATGAAGATGCTCATTTAGAGTTCCGAATTTGTCGGGACGATGGGACAGTTCGTATCCTAAAAAGCTCGGCTCGGGTGCGACGGAATCAGTCCGGCGAACCCGTCAGTCTCGTGGGGATTAACTTAGATATTACCGATCGCAAACGCTCAGAATTAGCCCTAAAAGAGAGTGAAGAAAAGTTCCGACAACTGGCTGAAGCCGTCGATGCGGTGTTCTGGATTGTCGATCTCGTCAGTCGTTCTCAAGTCTATGTCAGTCCCGCCTATGAACGGATTTGGGGGTATCCCGTTGAGGAACTCTATGAAAACGCCAACGCTTGGCTAGAGCATTTGCATCCCGAGGATCGTTCTCGCCTTGAAGCCAATCCAGCCGAAGATATCTTAGAGGAGTATAACGAGGAGTACCGTATTATACGTGCCGATGGCGAGGTGCGCTGGATTCGCGATCGCGCCTTTAGCATTAAAAACGAACAAGGACAAGTCTATCGTGTAGCGGGAATCGCCGAGGATATCAGCGATCGCAAACACGCCGAAGCTCAACTGCGACAAACCAATGAACAATTGATGCGGGCCACGCGCCTCAAAGACGAATTCCTGGCCAGCATGAGTCATGAACTACGAACCCCCCTCAATGCCATTTTAGGCATGACGGAAGCGCTCCAGGAAGACGTTTTCGGTGCAGTTAGCGACGCTCAACGCCATGCACTGCAAACCATTGAAAGTAGTGGCGGCCATCTGTTGGCCTTAATTAACGATATTTTAGACGTCGCTAAAATTGAATCAGGTCAAATTGAACTGAATCTCTCAGCCACGGCGATCGCACCCCTGTGTGAATCCAGTCTCAATGTCATTAAACAACAAGCACTCAGTAAAAACATTGAGCTAACGCTTAATCTATCTTCGACAGTTCCGCAAATGCTCTTAGATGAGCGACGAATGCGTCAAGTTCTGATTAATTTACTCAATAATGCCGTCAAATTCACCCCCAAGGGAGGACATATTAAGCTTCAGGTGACCCCCCTGTTCGGCCCGCCTTCTCACCCCACTACCGCCTCAGTGATCGGGGTGCGTTGGTCCGTCGAAGATACCGGAATTGGCATTGCACCCGAACATCTCCCCAAACTCTTTCAACCCTTTATGCAAATTGACAGCGCCTTAAATCGTCAATTTGAAGGAACCGGATTAGGACTATCCCTCGTCAAGCGCCTGGTGGAACTGCACGGCGGGGAGGTGGGAGTAACCAGTCAATTGGGAGTTGGCAGTTGTTTCACGATAACCCTCCCCCTAACCGGCACAAATGGTTCGGAAACCGGGACAACAGATCCCAGGGTAGACGAGGCGACGGACAGCCAGGAAACTGAGTCCTCCGCCTTGATTTTATTAGCGGAAGATAATCCGGCAAATATCCAGACCTTATCCAGTTATTTAATCGCCAAAGGCTATCAATTACGACTGGCTAAAGATGGCGCTGAGGCGATTGAGCAAGCCAAATTGCAACAGCCTAATTTGATTCTCATGGATATTCAAATGCCGGGAGTAGACGGCTTGGAAGCGATGCAGCGAATTCGTCAACAGCCCTGGGGTCTTGATGTTCCTATAATTGCCCTGACGGCCTTGGCCATGGAATCAGATCAGCAGCGATGTTTGCAAGCGGGCGCGGATGATTATATCAGCAAACCGGTCAAACTCAAACATCTTGTGACGCGCATTGAGGAACTGCTGCAACAGGGAAAGATACAGGTCTAAGCTTATGGGTCTATGGCTGAAATTACTTAGACCCCTAATTCCTTAATGCGATTAAGACTCGGAAAATACCGAGTTGTCGAGCCAGAGCTGCTTTCCGGACAAATCCGGGGTTCGCTAGTGTGAATGATCCGGGCGCTAATTGTCGTAGCTTAAGGAAATTGCCCCACAAACTTAGCTATAATGACCCCAGTTGGGAATAGCTTGAGAGCCAGCTTCAGTTTTAAAGTCTTAGTCGAAGAAAACGAATCTCATGGAAGTCACGTCTGGAGCCGCAATTCTCAGGAGTCCGAAAATCCTAAGTTTTGAAATTACGCTGAAAGAGGCGATCGCCCAAATGAAGGGTGTTACCCCCCAGGATTCTCCAGAGGTGGCAAAAAAGTCCTGGCAAGAAGCAGACGGAGCATCAGACTGTTGGGTGGTCGTCGATGGCGATCGCCCCCTCGGCCTGCTCACAGACGGCGATTTACTACGGGGAATCATCCAAGAACAAGGGCAGCACACTCCAATTCGAGAGCTGATGAGACAGCCGCCCTTAAAACTGCGAGAATCTGACTGTGGGGATCTCTGGAGTCTCTGTCAGCGGCTACACCGGGAGCAGATTGACTGTGTCTTGGTGGTGGATGAGGGCGATCGTCTTCGAGGCCTGATCACCGCCGCGAGTTTACTGCAAGGCCTCTGTTACCAGCAACAAACCAACCTCGAACTTGATCAATTGCGGCAACAGCATAGCCGTGAACTCGAACAGCTTTCCCAACGCCTAAACCTCGCTCTCGACTCCAGTGGAATTGGCTGCTGGGAGTTGCATCTCAAGGATCGACAGATGATCTGGGATAAGCGTATGTATCCACTCTACGGCGTGTCTCCTTCATCCGGTCCCCCATCTTATGAAATGTGGCTCGATCACCTTCACCCCGACGATCGCCCCGAGATTGAATGTCTCAGCGAACAGGTTATGTCTGGAGAGCTTGACTACAATCGCGAATTGCGGATTCTGCGCACCGATGGCACTCTGCGTTACCTGAAAGCCTCGGGAACCCTGATTCGTGATGCTCAAGGGGAGCCGGAAAGTCTCATTGGCATCAATTTTGACATTACCGAGCGCAAAGAAGCGGAAATCCGCCTACGAGAAAGTGAAACCCGCTTCCGTCGCGTGTTCGAGGCCAACGTTGTCGGCATGATGTTTACCGACTTTAGCGGTCAAATTAGTGACGCCAATGATCACTTTTTACAGATGTTGGGCTATTCCCGAGCCGATTTGGAGCAGGGACGCTTAAATTGGGCGCAGATCACTCCCCCGGAGTACCGAGATTTAGATCTCAAGGCGATGGAGATGCTACAAGAGTCGGGGAGCGTTCAGCCTTGGGAAAAAGTCTATCTGCACCGGGATGGCCATGCCGTGTGGGTGTTAATCGGGGTGGCGCTCTTGTCCCCAGACAATGGCAGTTGTGTCTGTGTGGTGGTGGATATTAGCGATCGCAAACACCATGAAACCACCCTTAAGCGGCAACTGGTGGCTATGGAAACGGCGATCGATGGTATTGCTATTCTTCGAGATCATAACTATATCTATTTAAATAGCGCCCATTGTCAGATTTTTGGCTATGATTCCCCCTCCGAACTCATCGGTCAATCGTGGCATCGCTTATTTATCCCCGAGGAAATCCCTCGCGCTGATGCTGAAATTTTCCCCCAATTAGACCGTCAGGGAACCTGGCAAGGGGAATCGACGGCGCGACGCAAAGATGGGGGTTCCTTTCCTTTAGAATTATCCCTATCTCGGACGGATGAAGACTTATTGATTTGCGTCTGTCGAGATATTAGTGAGCGTAAAGGCACAGAACAGGCGCTGCGGGAAAGTGAAGAAAAGTTCCGACAATTAGCCGATGTCGCAGATGCCGTCTTTTGGATTCTCCATTGTGATAGCCGCCAACCCATCTATATTAGTCCCGCCTATGAGCGCATCTGGCAGCGACCGATACAGGAACTGTTTAACACTCCAGCCGTCTGGGCTGAGAGTTTGCATCTGGGCGATCGCGATCGGGTTTTGGCGGCGATTCCCAAACAAATCCAAGGGCAATATGACGAAGAATATCGCATTCTGCGTCCCGACGGTGAGATTCGCTGGATTCGCGATCGCGCCTTCCCCATTTTAAACGACCAAGGACAGCCCTATCGCATTGCCGGTATTGCTGAAGATATCACCGATCTCAAACAAGCTGAACAGGAAAATCAACAACTCCTGCAACAACTGGCCGCCTTCAAATTAGCCCTCGATGAATCGGCCATTGTTGCCATTACCAATCCCGATGGAGTCATCACCTATGCCAATGAGCCGTTTCTAGGAATTTCTGGGTATCGTCGCGAGGAACTTCTCGGGCAAACCCATCGCTTGGTCAATTCGGGTTATCATCCTCAGTCGTTCTTTCAAAACTTGTGGTCAACCATTTTACAGGGTGAAGTTTGGCGAGGAGAAGTCTGCAACCGCGCCAAAGATGGCTCCATCTATTGGGTTGATAGTACCATCGTTCCCTTTTTAGACCATCAGGGTAAGCCCGTCCAATTTTTAGCCGTTCGCTTCAACATCACTGCCCGCAAAACCGCTGAAATTGCCCTACAAAGTAGTAACGCTCTCCTCTCAACCATTAGTCAAGCCCAAGCCCAATTTATTACCGCTACCAATCGCCTGGTAATTTTTGAGGAGTTACTAGCGCGACTGTTAGAACTCACCGAGAGTGAATATGGCTTTATTGGCGAGGTTATCTTCAGCGATGACGGCAGCGCCTGCATAGAGGAAACCCTCTTTAAACTGAGTGGAACTCCTTATCTAAGAACCCATAGCATCAGCAATCTGGCTTGGGATGCTGCCACGCGCCAATTTTATGAAGACAATTATGAACAGGGGATGGAGTTCGAGAATATGAATACCCTGTTTGGGGCGGTGATTATGACCGGCAAACCCGTTATTTCCAACTCCCCAACCACTGACTCTCGCCGGGGTGGAACTCCCTCAGGACATCCGCCCTTAAAATGCTTTTTAGGATTGCCCTTTTTCCAAGGAGATACCTTAATGGGCCTTGTCGGCATTGCCAACCGCCCCGAAGGCTATAATCAGGAAGTAATTGATTATCTCGCCCCATTTTTAGTCACCTGTAGTAACCTAATCGAAGGCTATCGCATCGATGGAAAACGCAAGCGAGCGGAAGAACAATTATCCTACACCAATGAAAAACTGATTCGGGCGACTCGCTTGAAAGATGAGTTTCTCGCAAACATGAGCCATGAACTCCGCACCCCGCTCAATGCCATTTTAGGCATGACAGAAGCCCTCCAAGATGACGTTTTTGGCGGTGTCAATGATAAACAACGAAGGGCGTTAGAAACCGTTGAACGCAGTGGCACTCATTTATTGCAGTTAATCAACGATATTTTAGATGTCGCTAAAATCGAATCCGGGCAGGTTGAATTAGATTGCGCCCCAACTCCTGTGAAACATCTGTGTGAATCGAGTTTAGCCTTTGTGCGGCAACAGGCCTCCCAAAAAGGAATTCAGTTAAGCTTAGATATTCCGGGCCATCTGTCACCCATTATTCTCGATGAACGACGGATTCGCCAGGTTTTACTCAATTTACTCAACAATGCCGTAAAATTTACTCTGGAAGGAGGAGAAATTCGCCTCACCGTCACGGAAGTTGTGAGTGATTCTAGCGGGGAAACATCAGACCTTTGTTTTGCTGTCCAGGATACAGGAATTGGCATCACGCCAGAGAATATCCAGAAACTGTTTCAACCCTTTGTGCAAATCGATAGTGCCTTAAATCGGCAATATGAGGGAACTGGCTTAGGATTGGCCCTAGTGAAGCGACTTGTGGAACTTCATCAGGGTCAAGTCAGTTTAACCAGTGAGGTAGGAGTGGGCAGTTGTTTTAGCTTTACTCTACCCTACCGCACTGCGATCGCCCCCGATTCATCCGCCTCCTCTTCAGCATCTTCACGGCTAGAGCCATCCTCATCTCCTGAGTCGTCACCCCTGATTTTAGTCGCAGAAGATAATGAGGCGAGTCTAAACACTTTAGGGAGTTATCTCACCGTTAAAGGCTATCGTCTCCTGACGGCTAAAAATGGCGTCGAGGCCGTGCATTTGGCGGCATCAGAACGACCCGATATTATCTTGATGGATATTCAAATGCCAGGAATGGATGGTTTAGAAGCCACGCAACTGATTCGCCAAAACCCAGACCTGAGGGGGGTTCCCATCCTAGCTCTGACGGCGTTGGCTATGGAGGGCGATCGCGATCGCTGTTTAGCAGCAGGCGCAACAGATTATCTCAGCAAACCTGTTAAACTAAGAGAGCTAGTTCAACAGATTGAACAGATGTTAGCCGACTCTGACCTCTGCTGATATCTGTGTGGGAGATGTGCCATGACTGCTATTATTCTTGTGATTGATGATGAACCCGATAACTTTGATGTTATTGATGCGCTGTTGAGTCAGGAGGATTATCAGTTAGAATATGCCGCTAATGGCTTGGATGCGATCGCCTCTCTGGAGAGTTATAACCCGGATTTGATTCTCTTGGATGTGATGATGCCAGATGTCGATGGCATTGAAATTTGTCGGCGTTTAAAAGCCATGCCCAATTGGCGCATGGTTCCGATTATTATGATCACAGCCATCCGTTCTAAAGATAATTTAGCTCGGTGTCTAGGAGCGGGAGCAGATGACTTTATTGGCAAACCCGTCAATGGCTTAGAATTGCGGGCTAGGGTCAAGTCAATGCTGAGGCTTAAGCATCAGTATGACGAGCTACAGGGATTATTACAATTGCGAGAAGATCTCGTCAAAATGATTCTCCATGACGTTCGCAACCCGCTCAGTGGCCTCTTGCTCGGCTTAGAACTGATCCGCAGTCCTAACTATCCAGAAGTTAAACGCCTGCATCGCCTCGAAACTGTCTATTCGTTGGCTAAATCAGTGCAAACAATTGTTGAAGACTTATTGCAGGTTACCTTGACTGAAGCGGGACAACTGAATCTGAACTATGATTTCGTCGATTTAGGCGCCTTAGCACAATCTTGTTTAACCCGATTTGAGGCGATCGCCGGCCAAAAGAACATCTCCCTAGTGAGTCAACTTCCTAAGACTCCACTGACAGGAATTGAGTTGGATGCAGCCCTATTTCAGCGGGTGTTAGATAATTTGATTGCCAATGCTATTAAGTTTGCCCCTCAGGAGAGTCAAATCACCCTAACGGTGACGGCGTTCAACCCAGAACAGATCCAAATTGAGGTGATTGATGCGGGGCCAGGTGTACCCGAGGAGTTACGGGAAAAGATATTTGAGAAATATGAGATTGGAACCATGATGGCTAATATCTCGCAAATTGGCTTAGGCTTAGCCTTTTGTAAAATGGTCATTGAAGGACATCAGGGGACCATTCAGGTGCATCCCCATCCGACTCAGGGATCGATATTCCAGATTGTTGTTCCCCGCCGGCCTTTCCAGACCTCTCAACCCTCCCCAGAAAAGGCTCTCACGCCTCCATAATCCCCAACAGGCGATCGACAATGTGCTGCCAAGTAAAGCCTTGTTGCACCCATTCTGGGGCAGTCCGTCGCGCCTGTTCGACGAAGCTAGGGGTTTCGATCAGTTGGCTCATCAGGGCCACCGTATGCTCTAAACTCGGATGCAGATAATCTCGGATTTCGTGATCCCATTCCACCTGTTTCAGTTCACTGTCAATATAGCCCGTGAAACGGCGATCGGTGAAATCATCCGTTGAGCCGCCTTTGGTGCAGAGAATCGGTAATCCGGAAGCGGCTGCTTCCAAAACCGGCATATTAAAGCCTTCTGCCAAATAGGGAGAAATATAGGCATCACAGGTTTGATAGAGTTGGGCCAACTCCTGAGTTGAGAGACTGCGGCCAATATAGGCTAGGCGGGGTATGACGCGATCGCGCTCCTGGGGCGTTAACATCTCCTCAAGGCCTTCGAGGACAAACTTACGAGAGTTACGAATCGCATCACTGCCTTTGAGGACTAATCGGGCCTGAGGATAGCGGTGCGTCACCTCAGCGAAGGCTTTGAGAAGCATCCGTAAGCCTTTATTCCAGGTCATGACCCCGATATTGAGAAAGGCAAAACAGCCCTCAAGTTGCGACTGCTGCCGCCGCCGTTGACGTTCCGCCGCCGCTGCGGGGTGAAACACCGCCGTATCCACCCCATGAGGAACCACCCGCACCCGTTCAGGAACCGCTCCCGCTCGCAGAAAGCCCTCGCGAGACCACTGGGAGGGGGTAATAATCACGGTCCCGGAGTCTCGATGAGCCTGCGCAAAATCCTCAATTCCCATCATGTTTAGCATGGCTTTTTGCACAATCCGCCATTCCGTTGTGCCAAAAACATAGGTTTTCTGGGAGTCGGAGTCCGATAAATCATAGGGCATCACCATCCGTAGAGTAGCATCAGCCCGCAGATGTAATGGCGGCGGCGGAATTTGTCCTAACTGCTGTTCCTCGGCCGCTGTAAAGAGTCCTGATTGCGGTTCCCAGGTGTGATCTAAATAGGGCAAGTCCCGATGAAAGACTTGAAGTTGAGGACGGCGTAGGAATTCCAAGAGTTGATGTTGATTGGCCACCGCAAAGGAGTGAGGGACAAAACGCCAGCCTTCTACCACAAGTTTCATAATATGTCAAATTCTTTGCCAATGGGATGAACGGGACGTTAGAGTTGAGGGGCGATCGCTGACTCAGCTCCGAGGGTTGGGGGTCGGGCTTTGGCAGAGAGTTCAAGCATTGTATGGTATAGTGACGCCAGGGTGGGGGTCAATCTTGTCCTCCCAGTTGAGCGCGGCTTGGGGCGCAAAACGATGGGATGATTCTCCCGAATACTTTCCCGAATACTGGGACGCGAGGATTGAGGTTGACTAGAGCCGCAGCGGTCAGCCAGCGGCCGGGTCTTGTCTCGAATAGGTCAATCGCATTCATGTCATCGACACTTCACGTCTTTCCGGAATTCATTGCTCAATTCCTGGATCTCCATCCCCCCTCCATCTCCGCTGAAACGCCCCTGAGCAACATTTGGGATCAGTTTCGGGCCAAGATGACGGAACCACCGGACTCAGGTTCCCCCAGGACGTCTCTCCACTCGGGCTATCTCTGTGTCGTTGAGGGCGATCGCTGTTTGGGACTGATCACCGCCGAGGAGGCGATCGCCGTTCTGGCCCAGGGAGACGATCCCCGCTCAGTTCCCGTCTCCCGTCTGATCACCCCCGGACAAGCCGTGATCGCCCCCGATCTCCTCAACCATCCCCCCGCCCTCTACGAAGCCGCCCAGCAGCATCCCTTCTTATTGCTGCTCAATGAACAGCAGCACTGTCTGGGGGTATTACCCAGTTTAGCCCTCCTGAAGCTCTCCGAGTTAGCTGAAGTACCGCTGGAATTGGGGCCACTGAACCCCTTTGAGATTGCCCTGAATCATCTCCCCATCACCGTATTTCGCAAAGATCGCCAGTTGCGGTACACCTGGATTTATAAAAGCTTTCCTGGCCTAGATCCCCAAGAAATTTTAGAGCATACCAATCATGACCTCTTCTCAGCCCAAGATGCGATCGCCTGGGAGGCGATCGAGCGTCGCGTCTTAGAGCAGCAACAGGGGAGCCGTCAGGAGATTGCTCTGACCTTAAACGACCGCTTTCACTACTATGACCTAACCGTCGAACCCCTCGTTGATGAATTTGGCAGCATCTTGGGCCTAGTGGGAACCGCCTTAGAGATCACTCGGAGTTATCTCAATCAGCAAGCCCTAACCACACTCAACGAAGAACTCGAAACCATCGTCGAAGAGCGAACCGCTGAACTGCAACGGAGTAATGCCGAACTATTAGTGTCCCTCTCAGCCGCACGAGAACTCAACGAGCTTAAATCACGGTTTATTACCCTGACCTCCCATGAATTTCGCACCCCACTAACCACCATTTTAGGGTCTGCCGAACTGCTCAAACATTATGGCCAGAACTGGAAGCCAGAAAAAAGACAGCGCTATCTCGATCGCATCCATGACACCGTTGATCACATGACGCGCCTGCTCAATGATGTCCTAACCGTCGGCCAAGCCGAAGCCGGACAACTGACCTTTTCCCCCAGCCTCGTCAATATCCTGGAACTCTTCGAGAGTGCGATCGAGCAAGTCCTCACCAAAACCTATCGCGATCGCCGGATTCAACTGAGCCATGACCTTCACACCAGGGAGATTTATTTAGATCAGACCTTAGTCTCACAAATTCTCTCGAATCTGCTCTCGAATGCCCTCAAATACTCCGCCGCAGATTCAGCGATCGAGGTCTACTTAAAAACCGAGGAAAACCAGATCCTGTTCCAGGTGCGAGATCATGGAATTGGCATTCCCGAAGCCGATCAAGCGGATTTATTTACCTCATTCCATCGCGCGAAAAATGCCGCTAACATACAAGGGACAGGACTGGGCTTATCCATCGTGAAAAACGCCGTGAATCTTCATGGCGGACAAGTCACCGTGGAGAGCCAAGAAGGTTCCGGTTCCACCTTTACCGTCCTGCTGCCCCTTACCCAATCTCTAGCTTATGACGACGATTCTCGTGATTGAAGATGAAAGTCACGTGCGAGAAATTCTCAGCGAGTTGTTAACCACTGAGAAGTTTGACGTGCTAACCGCTGACAATGGTGAGCTAGGCTACCAAATGGCTCAGCGTCAGCAACCCGATTTGATTTTATGCGACATTATGATGCCAGAGTTGGATGGCTATGGTGTCCTCAGCCAACTCAAAGACAATCCCGCCACCGATAACATTCCCTTTATTTTCCTCTCGGCCAAAGCCGATCGCCTCGACTTCCGCGTCGGCATGGATTTGGGGGCAGACGACTATCTCACCAAACCCTTTACCCGCGATGAACTGCTGACCGCCGTGCGGATGCGGCTCAAAAAACAGGCGGTTCTCTCCCAGCGACATCATGAACAACTGCTGCGCACCCAAAGCCATTATCAACAGCAACTTGAGCAGGCCAAAGAGCGTTTAAATCAAGTTTTGAGTCAGGATCAGCTAACGGGGTTACTCAATCAACTGAGACTGCGACAGGAGTTTGAGCGATTTCTCAAGCAACTCCAGCCCCTGGATGCCTCTAGCTTGGTTCCCTTAGTCTGTGTGGGGGTGGAGCGGTTACGAGAGATTAACGCTGAATTGGGCTACAGCAGCGGCGATCACTGTCTGCAAGTTCTCGCCCAACGGCTGCAAGGGTTCTTTGCTCAAGACTCGCCCTTGATGGCCCGTCTTAATGGCAATGAATTTGTGCTGGTTCTGCCCCCCGTCAGTTCTCGTTATCAGGCTCAAGAGCAGATTCAAGCCCTCTTTCATCATCTCAGTCAACCGATTTCGCTCAGTCAGGGGGACATCGTACTACAAGTTAACCTGGGGATTGCCTTCTATCCTCGCGATGCTCAGCAACTCGATCCCCTCTTGCAACATAGCCAACAGGCGCGACAGAAAGCTCAGTCCTCGGGAGGAACAGCCGTTGAAGTCTATAGTGGCGCCTTATCGGGCGATCGCGGCGATCGCCTGGCCCTAGAGCGAGATCTCCGGTCTGCCTTGGAGAACCCTGAGCGGCGCGATGAATTGCTGCTGGTGTATCAACCTCAAATCAACCTAAACAACGGTGAGATTTGCGGCGTCGAAGCCCTCATGCGTTGGCATCATCCCCAGCGAGGCTCGATTCCCCCCAATCGTTTTATTCCCATCGCCGAGGAGAGCGATCTCATCATTCCCCTGGGAGAGTGGGTTTTAGAAACCGCCTGTCGTCAGGCCCAGATCTGGGACGCTCAGGGATTACCTCCCCTCCGTGTCGCGGTGAATCTCTCCGCCCGACAATTTGAAGATCCCCAGCTTTACCAACGCCTAGCCCAGATTCTGCGTCGCTTTAACCGAAAACCCGAATCATTAGAGTTAGAACTCACAGAAACTTGTTTAGTCCGAGATCCCGATACCAGTGTTCGCATCCTGAATCAACTCAAAGCCTTAGGGATCTCCATTGCGATCGATGACTTTGGCACTGGATTTTCCTCCCTGAGCTATTTGCAACGATTTCCCTTTGATATGCTCAAGATTGATCGCTGTTTCGTGGCGGCTATACACCGTCACCGCAAAAATGCCATCATTACCGAGGCGGTGATCGAGATGGCCCATAAAATTGGCTTGACGGCGATCGCCGAAGGCATCGAAACCCCCGAAGAGCGAGCCTGTTTACAGGAACTCAGCTGCGATCGTGGGCAGGGCT
Organism: Sodalinema sp.; assembly: GCF_046483825.1. Taxonomy (NCBI): domain Bacteria; kingdom Bacillati; phylum Cyanobacteriota; class Cyanophyceae; order Oscillatoriales; family Oscillatoriaceae; genus Sodalinema; species Sodalinema sp. The sequence goes on along the minus strand of NZ_JAWOCL010000251.1, from coordinate 3,704 downwards.
ATTTCTTCCACCGTCCCCTGCCGGCGATCGAGTTAGGCGAACTGCTGCGATCGAGTTAGCACTCACCCGTGGACTCTTGAGCCGGCGGTCAGGTTAAGTATCTCGGATTTTCTCGACCATCCCGATTTTTGTAGTTCCCCATATCAACCCTCTATGGCAACAATTCTAGTTATCGAAGACGAGCAAGATATTTGTGAAATTATTTCCGAAATCCTCTCGGAAGCTGAGCACACCGTCTTCACCGCTCCCAATGGACGTATTGGCGTAGAACGCGCTCAGGAAACCGCCCCAGACCTGATTATTTGTGACATCATGATGCCGGAACTCGACGGCTATGGGGTGTTATCGTATCTACGAAGTCAGCCGCGTTTCCAAACCGTCCCCTTTATCTTTCTCACAGCGAAAGCCGAAAAGCAGCAAGTGCGGGAGGGGATGAATTTAGGGGCTGATGATTACCTCTCCAAACCCTTTACGATTACGGAGTTAATTGGGGCCGTTGAGGCGCGATTGGAAAAACAGCAGCTTTGGGAAGAGTCCTCCAATCAGCGTCTCGGGGAACTGCGGCAGAATTTAACCCGCTCCCTCCCCCATGAGTTATTGACCCCGCTCAACGGTATTCTCGGCTATGCGACCTTCCTCTGTGAAGAGCATGAAGAGATCGAGCCGCAAGACGTCTATGAGATGGGAATGGGGATTCGCGCCTCAGCCGAACGACTCTATCACTCGATTCAGAACTTTTTGCTGTACGCTCAATTGGAACTGCTTAAGGAGGATCTAGAACGCAGTCGGGAGTTGTTTACCGGGCAAATGGAGCAACCCACGGGAACGGTGTCGGCCCGGATTACGGCGATCGCACAGCGTCACCATCGCGCTCAGGATTTGGCGATTTCCCTGCAAGATAGCCCAGTGGCCATGCCGGAAACCTGGTTTATTAAAGTATTAGAGGAATTGGTCGATAATGCCTTCAAGTTTTCAGAGGCGGGAACCCCGGTTAAGGTCGAGTTGACGGCCAGTGGGGAGCAGGTGCAGGTGACCGTGAGCGATCGCGGTCGTGGCTTACAACCGGCGCAGATTAAGCAGTTGGGAGCTTATGAACAGTTCGATCGCAAACTCTATGAACAACAAGGCTCTGGCTTAGGCTTGGAGATTGTCCAACGTATTATCAAATTGAATCAGGGAACTCTAACCATTGACAGTCAGCCGGGAGAACTCACCCAAGTGCGGCTAACCCTGCCCACTCAGCTCTCAGCGGCGGTGTAGTTGGGGCAAAATCCCCGGTAGAATACACGGGTTGACTCATGTAAAAGGACTCAAAACCGTGGCGCGTCTAGCACTACTGAGCGTATCCGATAAAACTGGACTTGTGGACCTGGGGCGATCGCTCGTCGAGGAATTTCAATTTGACATCATCAGTAGCGGTGGGACCGCCAAGGTCTTAAACGAGGCGGGAATCCCAGTCACCAAAGTCTCGGATTACACCGGCTTCCCGGAAATCCTCGGCGGACGAGTCAAAACCCTGCACCCTCGCGTTCATGGGGGCATTTTAGCCCGTCGCGACCTGCCCGAGCATCAACAGGACTTAGCGGCCAACGAGATTCGCCCCATCGACCTCGTGGTGGTGAATCTCTACCCCTTTGAGGCCACCATTGCCAAAGCCGATGTCACCCTGGCCGATGCGGTGGAAAACATCGACATTGGCGGTCCTGCCATGTTGCGGGCCTCAGCCAAGAACTTCCAACATCTAACGGTTCTCTGTAACCCGCAGCAGTATTCTGACTATTTAGAGCAACTGCGTCAGCATGGAGACCCCTCCTTTGAGTTTCGCCGGGATTGCGCCACAGCGGGATTCTGGCATACGTGTCAATACGATCGGGCGATCGCCACCTATCTCAACCAACAAGCCAACAGCGACAGCCTCCCCGAACAGTTTGGCATCGCCGGCAGTCAAATCCAAGCCCTCCGCTACGGCGAGAACCCCCACCAAAAAGCCGCCTGGTATCAAGTGGGCCAGACCCCCAGCGGTTGGGGTGCAGCCGAGAAGTTACAGGGCAAAGAACTCAGCTACAACAACCTCGTCGACCTAGAAGCGGCGCGACGCATCATCGCCGAATTTCTCGGGGAAGACCAACCCCCCGCCGCCGCCGTCTTGAAACATACCAATCCCTGCGGCGTAGCGTTAGGGGAGAGTCTGGTGCAGGCCTATGAACGAGCCTTTGCCGCTGATTCCGTGTCAGCCTTTGGGGGAATTGTCGCCCTCAACCGCTGTCTGGATGCGGAGACGGCCACCGCTATGACTAAAACCTTCCTCGAATGTGTGATTGTCCCCGACTGTGACGCAGCCGCGCGAGAGGTGTTAGCCAAAAAATCCAAGTTACGGGTGTTAACCCTGGCTGATTTGAATGTCGGAACTGGGGAAACTCTTAAAGCCATTGCCGGCGGCTTCCTCGTCCAAACCGCCGATGATTTAGTCGAACAGACCCAAGATTGGCAAGTGGTGACGGAAAAGCAACCCACACCGCAGGAGTTAGAGGAGTTACTCTTTGCCTGGAAGGTCTGTAAACACGTCAAATCCAATGCCATTGTCGTCACCAAAGACCGCACCACCCTCGGGATTGGCGCGGGACAAATGAACCGTGTTGGTGCGGCTAAGATTGCCTTAGAACAGGCAGGAGAGGGCTGTCAGGGGGCGACCTTAGCCAGTGACGGTTTCTTCCCCTTTGACGACTCCGTGCGTTCAGCAGCAGCGGCGGGGATTACGGCCATTGTCCAACCGGGGGGCAGTATCCGGGATAAGGATTCCATCGCGGCAGCCAATGAGTTAGGGGTGGTGATGGTGTTCACGGGAGTACGCCACTTCCTGCATTAAGGGATTTGCTAGATTGAAGATAGCCCAGACCTCTGGCCTCAGGGGTCTGGACTCTCTGTGAACCGTCTCTAAATTCACTATGGAGGACTCCCCATGATTGCCCAACCGGATCTTCCTTCAGGCCTTAGCCCCCAAGAGTATTTAGATTGGGAGGCCCAGCAGGACTATCGCTACGAGTACATCGATGGCGAAATTATAGCGATGATGGGGGAGACTATTCCTCATGATGACATTGTCGATAATGACATTGCTCATAATGATCTTGCCCTCAACTTTTACCGGGCCTTGTACCCTCATTTGCGCCAACGAGGCTGTCGAGCGAATGTGTCTGATGTCAAGGTTGAGGACAGTAAGAACGAACTCTATTTTTACCCTGATTTAGTGGTCACTTGTGATGCGGAGGATTTACAGGCTCAAACGTCGGTGAAACATCCTACGGTGATTGTAGAGGTGTTGTCTCCGAGTACGGCGGCGGGCGATCGCAGTACAAAACTAAAATGCTATCGTCAAATTCCTACTGTGCAGGAGTATGTGTTAGTCGATTCCCAGTCGATGACGGTGGAACTCTACCGTCGAGGTGATGAGGGTCGGATGTGGGGCTATGCTCAGTATGAGGCGGGGGAAGGGTTCCGGTTGGAGAGTCTTGATTTTGAACTGGAGTTGTCCGTGCTGTATGACAATGTCCAGTTGACCTCTGAGGCCAATGATGAGTCATGATTACCCTTAACCTCGACTCCACCTTAAACTTAAGCGATGAAACCTTCCTAAAACTGTGTCAAAATAACCCCGACTTGCGCCTGGAACGAACCGCCCAAGGTCAACTGATTGCGATGACCCC
>NZ_JAWOCL010000159.1:0-25489 GCF_046483825.1 Sodalinema sp. | reverse complement strand
GAAGAGGCAAGAGGCATGCATGCAAGAGGCAAGAGGCAAGAGGCAAGAGGCAAGAGGCAAGAGGCAAGAGGCAAGAGGCAAGAGGCAAGAGGCAAGAGGCAAGAGGGGGTAGGGTGTGTTCCGGCTTGCAACAGGTTTGGGGATTCACCGATCAGTTGTAAGCTGCCGGAACGCACCACCTCGGGGTTGCCATTTTCGGGGTTGCCATTTTCGGGGTTGCCATTCAGGTTCCACTATTGAGGTTCCACCCAATCTAGGAACTGTTGCCAACGTTGTTCGACATTGGACTCGTCTTCATCGGAGCGCGATCGCAACTGCGCCAGGCGATCGAGCGCATCGTACCAAACCCCCGTTTCCGCCAACAGTCCCACCTGTTGCGATAGAGATGCTTCCTCCAACTCCGCCGCAAACTCAGCGGTGGGGGCCAGCCGTGTCACCCAGGCCTCACGCCAAATATCAGGACCAAAACTCGTCGGAGCCTCAGGATTGCAGAGAATCCGCACAAACCAGGTGTACTCCTTACCCACCGCCAAAGGAGTCACCGGGTTGCCCTCGTCATCCTCCTGGGGCAGCGCTAACGGCACAATGCCACCCTCTTCAGGAGGCGACACTTGACCAACATACACCTCGCGATCGCGGATCTCCTCGTCCCCCTCACCGTTCAGATACTCCCATTCCGTCACCGCAAACTCTAACTTCGCCTCTTCGGGTAACGGCGGCACATAGACAAAAAAGCGAGGATACTCCTGCAAAGTAATCCCCAAAGTATCAGGAGGAACCAATAGGGTTAACGGCCTTGCATTCACGTCCGGCCTAGAGGCACAACTCCCTCGGACTGTATCAAACAGGGGCTGATCGCGAGGTTCAGCTTGACTCGGATCGCTCCATCGAGTTCCGGCTCCCTCTAAACGCCCTGGAGTGCCGCGATCTGGGGGAACAAACTCGCCCAACGCCGGGGATAGAGGAGTGCAAACACTGAGCAACAGTATCCCCAAGCCCCAGGATAGAGGCATGAGTGGGCGCAAAACCAGGCGAAGTTTAGGTTGTATCATCACGATTTAGGTTGACTATCCTAGCTTGAACGATTACTGAAGATATCGAGTTGTTGCAGCCGGGGACGCTCCTGACTCTCCCCTTGACGTTGACTCGAATAGCGTCCTCTAGCTTCACCCACCCCTGAAGATGGCCCAGAGCCACCCCGACGCAATCCTAGGGCGATTTTGCTATGTTGCTCAATTTGGCCCATCACCTGACGAGCGCGATCAATCACCGACGGGGGTAATCCAGCTAAACGCCCGGCTTCAATGCCATAGGAGCGATCAGCGCCCCCTGGACGCACTTGATGCAGAAAGATAATCTCGTTGGGCATCTCCTTCACCGTCACCTGATAATTGGCAATGTTGGGCAAAATGGATGCGAGTTCGTTGAGTTCATGATAGTGGGTGGCAAAGATGGTACGAGCGCGAATGTCACTGGCTAAATGTTCGGCAACGGCCCAAGCAATGGAGAGGCCGTCAAAGGTGGCGGTTCCTCGGCCAATTTCATCGAGTAAGACCAGCGATCGCTCTGTAGCATGGTTCAGGATATTGGCCGTTTCGTTCATCTCCACCATGAACGTCGATTGCCCAGTCGCCAAGTCATCCACGGCTCCGACGCGGGTAAAGATGCGATCGCACAACCCCAAGGTCGCCGCCTCAGCAGGGACGAAACTACCCGTTTGTGCCAGCAGTTGAATCAGTCCCACCTGTCGCAAGTAACAACTCTTGCCACTGGCATTAGGACCGGTCAAGATAATCACATCAGGGTGCGATCGCTCCCGACTCTCCCCCGCTGAGGCGGTTGCGTCTCTTGAGCCTAACTCGGCTGAATTAGGAACAAAGAACCCTGGCGGAAGCGATTGTTCAACGACGGGATGACGACCTTGAATAATCGAAATTTCCCGAGAGGCCACCAGCTTGGGCCGACAATAGCCTTGATCATTGGCCAGTTCCGCCCAACCGGCTAAGACATCCAGGGCAGCTACGGCTCGCGCCACCTGCCGGATTTCCTCGGCTAAGGCGCCCACCTCAGCTCGCAGTTCGAGGAAAATCTCATATTCGAGACGATTGAGGTCATCCTGGGCCGTGAGAATCCGCGCCTCCCGTTCTTTGAGATCGGGGGTGATATAGCGTTCTTCGTTGGTTAGGGTTTGTTTACGAATATAGCCGTCGGGGGCAAGATCACTTTTGGACCGTGGTAGGGCGAGGTAATAGCCGAAGGTTTTATTAAATCCCACCTTGAGGCTACTAATGCCGGTTCGTTGCCGTTCTTGGCTTTCTAACTCCGCCAGCCATTGACGATCGCCGCCGACCATTTCCCGCATTTCGTCAAGTTGGCTATTGACTCCTGGCTGAATCAGGTTCCCCTCTTTCAGATGCAGGGGAGGATTCTCAACCAGGGCGTTATGGAGTCGCTGGCCCAACTGTTCGAGGGCTTCGGGAACCTGAGCCACGGCTCGCAGGTAGGGAGATTGGGCCTCCGCCACGAGGGCCGCGAGTTCGGGAAGTTTGACAATCGAGTCGGCGATCGCCACCAAGTCCCGCGCATTGGCGGTTCCTGACCCGGCACGACCGGTTAGGCGTTCCAGGTCATAAATCTGTTTTAAGCCCCCTTGTAGGCTCTCTCGCAGGCTGGGATGAGCCAGTAATTCGGCGATACTCTCCTGTCGAGCTTCAATGTTCGCTTGGTTGAGCAGGGGTTGCAGCAACCAACGTCGTACGGCCCGCGATCCCATGGCGGTGCGGGTTCGATCAATGGCCCAGAGGAGCGAGCCATGACGCGCACCATCGCGAACGGTTTCTAGGATTTCTAAGTTACGGCGGGTTTGGGAATCGAGAATGAGATAATCGGCGATGGCGTAGCTGCGCAGGCGTTGCAGTGGTAGTTTACGGCTTCCTGGGGCGGCTCCGGCTCGGCGATCGCTCACATCCTGTTCAAAGGTGTTTTCCAGGTAGTCGAGGAGTCCTCCGGCGGCTCGCACGGCGATGGGCAAATGGTCGCAGCCTAATCCTTCGAGCGATCGCAACTGATAGCGGTGTAGGAGTCGCTGACGGCTATTACTCGCTTCAAAGGAACTCGGCGGACGTAGGGCATAGCAAAACTGGCGCGGTAGGCTTTCGGGAATCTCGTCACCTGACTCTCCGGCGCGAATCAGACGACCGGGATTGGGGGTTGAGGAGGGAAACAACACTTCTGAGGGCTGCAACCGCATGAGTTCTTGGTTTAAGGTTTCGAGGCCTCGCCCTTCCGTGGTCAAAAATTCCCCCGTTGAGATGTCGGCGTGAGCCAGCCCCCATTTCTCTTTGACTAACACCACGGCGGCTAGAAAGTTGTTGCGGCTGGCACTGAGCATTCCCTCTTCGACGAGGGTTCCCGGGGTCAGTACGCGGGTGATCTGACGCTCGACCATGCGTTTTTCGCTCTTGGCGGCGGCCGCATCTTCGATTTGGTCACAAATGGCGATGGCAAAACCTTTGTCTACTAAAACCGTTGCATGGCGATCGAGGGCATGGTGAGGCACGCCGGTCATGGGAACTCGCCCAATGGTTTTGCCGCCATCTTTGCTCGTCAGAACCAGTTCAAGTTCCTGGGATACGGTGATGGCATCTTGAAAAAAACACTCGAAAAAATCGCCGACTCGGTAGAGTAAGAGGGCGTTGGGATACTGCTGTTTTGTTTCGACGTAATGTTGCATCATCGGCGTGAGATCCTCAAACTTGAGTTGCCGATAATCTGCATTGGCTGGGGTGCGATCGCGCCCAAAACCTGTCTCGGGGCGGGAGGGATGACGAGGGGATACACTCATTAGATCGCTCGAAAGGTCACAGGAACAAGGGAAAAGCTTTGAAACTTGAATAACCGTCTTTTTAGTCTAGGGCTTGGCCCTAACTTGATGGTACGAGTCTTAGCAAAATTTATTTTACTGGCGGATGCGTCCCCGCCGACGCAAAATCCAAATGATGACGGAGAGAGATTGTTGCAACAGTCGCAGTCGTCGTTGAGTCTGTTCGAGGCGATCTCGCGACTGTTGGGTGGCCTGATGCCGTTCACCCAGCCAGCTACAGGCTAGGGGAAGCAACTGGCGGCTATATTGTTCCGTGATTAGGAGCCAGTCGCTCAAACGCGCAAGACGACAACGCAACCGCGTTAGATAAAAGGCCAGCACAAACCCCGAAATAGCTAGGCTGAGATTCACTCCCATAACCATAATCACCTCTGGAGAATCCCACAGGGTTGTCCAAGTCGAGGTATTGTGGTAAGGGTCAACAGAGGTCATAAAATCCGAAAACTCTCGTGAGGAAAGACTCGCAGCGGGGCGATTGCACTCCAACTCTAGGGCCGAGATTGAGACATTTCTCGAGTTTGATCCCAAGATTCGGCGATCAAACTCTATCCTACAAGGAGAGCCTTTTAACTTTACTACTATTTTGCTACAGTTGTCATTGAAAACTCGATCAGACGGCGCTGTTCGTCTAAGAGTTCAAAGTCGAGGAACAAGACCTCTGTATGGAATGTATGCAGCGATTGTATGCAGCGATTGTATGCAGCGATAGATGTGGTGTCAGACCCTCACAGTTCCCGAGCAATAACGCCTTGAGCGATTGGCAGTAATACGCAAAGACTCACAAGATACAACCCAAATCAATCGGTTTGAGTCAGAACAAGAGAGTCCGGTTTTGCCCGAAATCTAAGCAATTCCCTAAAATAAAGACCCGTCACCTCGACGACAAAAGACTGGGTTCACGATGACCCAAAACTCAACCGATTCTCGTCGCTGACCGCCCAACCGATCCGCGACGAACTGGGCGACTCAAACCTATTGAAACCTAGAAGTTGGCCGCTTAGCGATCCCAACCCTGCTCCAATTGTGGCACAATTGTTAACGTGTCAAGACATCGTTAGCATCATTGAAGCAAAGGTCATCTTGGTTTCGGTCTTGGCCCAGCCCTGATTCGTTATTTTGGAGATATAGTAAGTTAGCGTGAATCCCCATCCTCTGAGTCGCTTGCAGCGTTATGACGCCGACGCGATCGCGCGTTACTACCAACGCCGTCCCTGGGAAGCCATCTGGCGATCGCTCGTCGTGATCTGGCTTTTTGCTGGATTTATCATTGGGCTTCAGTTAGACCATTGGTTTAAGCGAGAACCCGCTCACAAATCCAAACGAGCGCAGCAACTGCGAAAAATTTTGACTCATCTTGGGCCGACATTCATCAAAGTCGGACAGGCCCTGTCAACCCGCCCCGATCTCATCCGCAAAGACTTTCTCGAAGAACTCGTCAAGTTACAAGATCAACTTCCCCCCTTCAGCAACAGCGTCGCCTTTGCTATCTTTGAACGAGATTTGGGGATGAGCGTCGATGAAGCCTTCCAGGATATTTCCCCCAGTCCCATCGCCGCCGCCAGTCTCGCTCAAGTCTACCGCGCCCGTCTTTATAGCGGCGAAGAAGTCGCCGTTAAAGTACAACGCCCTAACCTTCTCCCTCGGTTGACTCGGGATTTATACCTGATTCGTTTGGGATCTAAACTCCTCAGCCCCTTTCTACCCCTGAATTTAGGTCACGATCTCACTTTGGTTGTTGATGAATTTGGCATCAAACTCTTTGAAGAAATTGACTATGTCAACGAAGGGCATAACGCCGAGAAATTCGCCTATAACTTCCGCGATAACCCTCGGGTCAAAGTCCCAGAAATCTACTGGCAGTATTCCAGTCGTCAAGTCCTCGTTTTAGAGTGGATTCACGGCTATAAACTCACGACAACAACCAATCTTCGGCAAGCCGGAATTGACGCTGAAGCTATTATTGAAGTGGGCGTTATTAGTGGTTTGCAACAACTACTAGAACATGGATTTTTTCACGCCGATCCTCATCCCGGAAATCTCTTTGCCACCAAAGACAATCAGATGGCATTTATCGACTTTGGGATGATGGATCAACTCGATCCCTGGATGAAGGAAACCTTAGTCGATGCCATTGTGCATCTGGTCAACAAAGATTATGAAGACCTCGCTCATGCCTTTGTTAAATTGGGATTTCTAGCACCTGAAACCGATATTTATCCCATTGTTCCTGCCTTAGAACTCGTCCTTGGAGATATTGTTGGCCAAAGTGTCCGGGACTTTAACATCAAAACCGTCACCGATCGCTTCTCCGAGTTAATGTACGAATACCCCTTCCGGGTTCCGGCGAAGTTTGCCCTGATTATTCGCTCGGTGGTGACTCAGGAAGGATTAGCCTTGAGCTTAGACCCCAACTTTAAGATTGTTGATTTGGGATATCCCTATATTGCTCAGCAGTTACTGCGGGGAGAATCGCCCCAACTGCGTCGCCGTCTGTTGGATGTGCTATTCCAAAATGGCAAGTTTAAATGGAAACGCCTAGAAAACTTGATTGAAATTGCCCGGACCGACGAAAGCTTTGATATCATTCCGACAGCACAGTTGGGCTTGCAATATCTGATGTCTGAGGAAGGTCGCTTTTTACGGCAGCAGTTACTGTTGGCTTTAACCGAAGGCGATCGCCTCCATACCGAAGAAGTCCAACGGCTGTGGAATCTCATTAAAGACGATATCAAACCCGATCGCATCTGGGATGCCGCCATCACCTCCCTCACCGAGTTCTCAGCCGAACGAGCCTCGCAAGTGGCCTCAGACTGGCTACGAGATGTGCCACGAACAGCGTTCCAAGACAGTCCCTCTCCCCTGCGTTAACCCTCATGTTCTATTCTGATCCCCCTTATGTCCTGATTGCTGCCAGCCTACTTATGGCAGCCGTCTGCTGCTATGCCTTTTATCGAACTCTTGTCGGAACCCTACAAGATTGGTCAAAACGGCGATCGAGTCGCTTATTGGTGTTACTCCAAGGTAGTCGTCTGAAAGTGCCACTGTTGGGGATTACCCTGGGGGCCACAGGGTTTTTATCGGGGTCTCTCCTCTTTTTCTCCATGCCTCCTGGCTTCGCCTATAGCTTCTCAGCGGTCATTGCTGGTGTATCGGCAATCCTGGTCTGGATTCAGTTGCGGACCCTGTTACGCCGTCTCGAATCTGGCGGTGTCAAAGCTCTGAAGTTGGAGGAGTTGGGATTAGGGGAGATTCCGCTACCGGGGTTTATCTCTGATGACTCCCAATAAACCGAGTGTAACTCGGGCCAATCACTCAGGAACCCCTTAAAGTTTCGTTACAATTGGGGCAGCCGTCAAACTGTTCCTCTCACTTGGTTATCGATGCAGCGATCGAAATTTAAACAACTCCTGTCCTACCTGCGACCTCACTGGAAACAAGTCGCCCTGGGAACCCTAACCCTCTTTATCGTCAACGGGTTAGGGGTTTATATTCCCTGGCTGATTCGTGATGGAATTGACGACTTGGAAGTGGCCCTCAGCATGGACCGTATCCTAGGCTATGTGGGGCTGATTGTACTGTTGGCATCCATTATGTGGGGAATTCGGGTTTTGTCCCGGATGCTCTTGTTCGGCATTGGCCGCCAGGTGGAGTTTGACCTTAAACAGCGGATTTTTCAACATCTACTCTACATGGATGCTGAGTATTTCTCTCGGAATCGGGTTGGAGATTTGATTAACCGGGCCACGAGTGATGTGGATAATCTCCGTCGCTTGCTCGGGTTTGCGGTGTTGAGTCTGCTCAATACCATTTTTGCCTATCTGTTGACGTTGCCGGTGATGCTGTCGATTAGTGTGCGGCTGACGCTGCTATCGATGCTGATTTATCCGCTTATGTTTATCCTCGTTTGGGTGTTTAGTGGACGCCTACGGGATGAACAGCGGGATGTGCAAGAGAAACTATCGAGCCTGAGTCAGTTGATTCAGGAGGATATGAGCGGCATTGCGTTGGTTAAAATTTATGGCCAGGAGGAGAACGAACGGCGGGCCTTTGCTAAACAGAATCAACAGCTATTTGAGAGCAATTTGGCCTTGGCTCGGACTCGTACCACTCTGTTTCCGTTGTTGCAGGGGTTGGCCGGGGCCAGTTTACTGATTTTATTGGGATTTGGGGCACGCGATATTGCTGATGGGGCGATCGCCGTCGGGGATTTTGTGGCCATGATTCTCTATGTCGAGCGGTTGGTGTTTCCCACGGCCTTGTTGGGCTTTACCTTAACGATTTATCAACGGGGTGAGGTGAGTATCGATCGCATCGAAGCCATTTTTACCAGCGAATCGGGGATTCAGGATCGTCCTGGGGCCATCGCCCTCCCCCCTCAAGAAGTCATCGGACGTATCGAGGCCCGCAACCTTCATTATGTCTATCCTAGCGACGACACTCCGGCGTTAGATCAAATCTGCTTCAACATCGAACCCGGAGAAACCATCGCCGTCGTCGGTTCCATTGGCTCCGGTAAATCGACCCTAGCCAACGCCATTCCGCGAATTTTGGAAATTGAACCGGGACAACTGTTTCTCGATGGTTACGACGTCACAGAGCTACGGCTACAGGACTTACGAGGGGCGATCGCCTATGTCCCTCAAGACAGCTTCCTGTTTAGTTCCAATATCCGCGACAACATCCGCTATGGCAAACCCCAAGCCGAGCAAATCGAAGTCGAACACGCCGCTAAGTTAGCTCAAATTCACCCGGAAATTCTCAACTTCCCCAACCAATATGACACCGTCGTCGGGGAACGAGGCATTACCCTCTCCGGGGGACAACGACAACGAACCGCTCTGGCCCGGGCCTTATTGATGGATTCTCCCGTCCTCATTCTCGATGATGCCCTCTCCAGCGTGGACAACCAAACCGCCAGTCGCATTTTAGAAGAGTTATCCACCGGGACTGAGCGTAAAACCGTCTTATTTATCTCTCACCAACTCTCCGCCGCCGCGAAAGCCGATCGCATTTTAGTCTTAGATCACGGTCACGTTGCTCAACTCGGAACTCACAGCGAACTGATGAAACAGGCGGGATTGTATCAATCTCTGTGGGAAGAACAACAGTTAGAAGCCCTGCTAAGATAGTGGGGGGAGGTGACAGCCGGAGAATTGGTCGTGGCCGAGTCCTCTAGGATACAGATCATGAGTTAAACCGAAACTGTCAAAAGCATTTCTCATGGTTGATGGTTAATTCCTATTAAACGATGAGCGCTTACCTTTTGTTAAGCTCAGGACTCAGACCATGTTTAAGTTTCTATATCTCTTCGGACTGTTAGCCGTTTTTTCTGTCCACGTACCCCCCTCAGAATCGAGAGAACCCCTTGACAACTCATGCCGAAACCAAGCCAATACACCGATGATGCTTCCGGAAAACTTCACAGTTACCGATCAAAATGGCGATGGGCCTGTCGGGCCGCGAGTGTTACCCACGGTGAACCGGTATCAGGGGGCTGATGGCGGTTACGTCGCCTTCTATACCCGAAATCCCCACATTGGCCTCTACTCCGTCGGTGGCGGCATTTACGTCGTGGGACAAGTCCGTCTGCAAGGAGAATACTGGGGGCGAATTTTCCAGCCAGCCGGCTATGAAGGAGAAGATATTAGTGCTGAACAGGTGTTTAAAGACCTCGCCGACGAGGTGTTTCCTCAATGCAATGGCGGCTGTTGGGCCGGTGGTGATACCGGTGGTTGGCTCGGACGTCACTAGCCCGCGACAACAACTCCTCTAGGCTGAGTTAACTCAATAACGCACCACCACCGGAGTACCAACGGAGGCCCAGGAATACAACCAAGCCGCATGATCTGGGGCCACATTCGTACAGCCATGACTCATGGGCGTTCCAAAGTTATTGTGCCAATCGGCCCCATGAATGCCATAGTTGCCGTCATAGTACATGACATAAGGCACATCGGGGACATGATAACCCGGACCGCTCATCGAGGCTTGCTCGTATTTGACGTAAATCTCGTACACTCCCGTTGGGGTGGGTGTTCCGTAGGTTCCGGTGGAGACAAAGACCGCATAGACGGGATGATCGCCTTCCCAGGCGGTGAGCCGTTGTTCTGTCAAATCAATTTCAATCCAGCGTCGTTGGGATTGACGCAGGGCATAGATTTCATTCTCAATCCATTGAGCCACCTGGGGGGGACTCTCTACGGCGTTGAGGGGGGCAGCTACCGCGTCGGAGGTCATAACCCCTTGGGGGACGACCCTAGGCAGCACGGTTAGCCCTTGTAGCCCCAGTAGAGCGGCAGCTAGAGCCAGGGAACGAGGCAGCAGACGGCGACCCCAGGATAGGCGGTGAGGAGGGCCAGACAGAGTGGGGCGATGTGAATCAGTCGAGTGGGTCATGGGTCGATTACCGTTGAACCTTAGTTTGATTCTAACAAATCTCCCTGGGCGTCAAGGTTTGAGCCGTTGACCCTAAAGCCGCTATAGTGAAATGCAAAGACACCTGATGTCAGCCATTCACTCTAGCGATTAACTGAGATTTTATGCCAGCGAAACTACCTGTCACCGTCATTACTGGATTTTTGGGGGCCGGAAAAACGACCCTGATTCGTCATCTCTTGCAACATAACCAAGGTCGCCGGATTGCGGTTTTGGTGAATGAGTTTGGTGAGGTGGGTATCGATGGGGACTTGTTACGTTCTTGTCAGGTCTGTGATGAGGATGGGGAGGACAACTCGAATATTTTGGAGTTGGCCAACGGTTGTCTCTGTTGTACGGTTCAAGAAGAGTTTTTGCCGACGATGCAGGAATTGCTGTTACGTCGCGATCGCATCGATAGTATTGTCATCGAAACCTCGGGCTTGGCTCTACCGAAACCTCTGGTACAAGCCTTTCGTTGGCAAGAAATTCGCACCGGGGCTACGGTGGATGGTGTGGTCACGGTGGTTGACTGTGAGGCGATCGCAGATGACCGCCTGGTGAGCGATCGACAAGCCTTGGAGGCTCAACGTCAGGCCGATGATAGCCTCGAACATGAGACGCCCATTGAGGAGTTGTTTGAGGATCAACTCAATTGTGCGGATTTGGTGGTCTTGACGAAGTGCGATCGCGTCCCCAAGGAGCGTTATCAACAGGTCCGAACTTGGCTTGAGTCTCAGGTTCGTCCAGGGGTGAAACTCGTTCCCTGTCATCAGGGAGAGATTGAATCGAGTGTCTTGTTAGGCTTCAATGCGGCGGTTGAGGATGATTTGGACAGTCGCCCGAGTCATCATGATGGAGACCATGATCATGATCATGATGATGACATCAATTCGATTTGTCTGACCTTCGATCGCCCCATGAACCCGAAAGCCCTCAGCCAACGACTTCAGCAGTTGGTGGAACGAGAGGAGATTTATCGCATTAAGGGCTTTGTGAATGTCGCCAACAAACCGATGCGGATGGTGTTACAGGGAGTTGGACAACGGTTTGAATCCTTCTTCGATCGCCCCTGGAAGGGTGATGAACAACGACAAACTCGTTTAGTGTTTATTGGCCAAGGCCTACAACGCGATCGCCTCTCGGACTTTCTCGCCGAAGTCTAGTGATTCGTCTCGTTGTCTCCTCGTTCCTTGGCTTCAGCCAAGGAATGCCCAACGGGAGACTCTGCCTCCCTGATCATTGCTGAAACTGGGCGTTAAATTGCGCTATTTACTCTCCGGATGCTGCTGTTCCTCCGTTTGCGGCTCAAAGCGATTCAGACAACGAATCATCTGGTAGAGGCGACCAAAGTTCTTTTGATTGAAATACAGCGCCAGACGAGGCAGGGGATCGCTCTCCTGACGCAGTTCTTCGGGAAGGGGGCCGGTTCGCTCAATTTTGCCCTGGGTGAGGATATCCTGGTAGTCCTCATTGAGCTGCTCAACCGCCCCATCGGAAATGGGAGACTTGAGACGGATGATTAGGCGATCGCCCACATACCGACTTGAATGGTAGGTTCGGTAAAACTCCCGGATAATCTGGCAGGCACTGTCGACGTTATCGGTGATGCTGTACAGACTTAAATCTTCCTCGCTAATGGTTCCATTCGCAAGCAGACAGGTTTTGAGATAGTCTTGCCAGCCATACCAATAGTCACCGCCGGGGCGATCGATGAGAACCAGGGGAGCGGGGCCATATTTACCTGTTTGCATCAGCGTGATGGTTTCAAAGGCCTCGTCCATCGTGCCGAAACCACCGGGAAACAGGGCAATGGCATCACTTTCTTTCAGGAAAAAGAGTTTGCGGGTGAAGAAGTATTTGAAGTTAACCAGCTTGGCATCGTCACTGATATAGGGGTTGGAGGTTTGCTCGAAGGGCAGTTGAATGTTTAAGCCAAACGAACGCTCGGTTCCGGCCCCCTCGTTTCCGGCCGCCATAATCCCACCACCGGCCCCGGTGATGATCATAAAACCATATTCCGCCAGACGACGGGCAAACTCTCGGGCGAGTTCATATTCGGGGCGATCGCTCGGGGTGCGGGCCGAGCCAAAAATGGCGATTTTACGCACATGACGATAGTTCTCGAAGACGTCTAAACCCCGTTCGATGTCTTTGAGGGAATGGCTGACGATTTTCCAGTCGAGGCGATCGGTATCGTGTTTGGCTAGCTTAATGAGGGTGGAGAGCGATCGCGAAATCCACTTCCAATGTTCGTGACTCGGGAGTTCCTCAACTAAATGAGAAATATCCTGGGAGAGACGCTCAAAGCTTTGTTCTGGGCTAGGATTGGGCACGGGTCCAGGGATTTGTTGAGGAGATGGCATAACTGTCGTGAATTGGAGCGCAGTCTCCTATTTTACAGATTTTGCCAACAAAATAGTGCTGGGGGAACTCCGAAGAGTCCACCCAGCACTCCGGGAAGGCAACAAGTCCCTGAAGGACGGGCATGAGGCGCGATCGCCCCCCACATCCTAGAGATACTTTTCGAGAGTATTCGCCAACGTGGTTTTGGGGACGGCGCCGACGACCATATCCACCCGCTGTCCATCTTTAAAAATCATCAGCGTGGGGATACTGCGAATCCCGTACTTGCTGGCGACTTCAGGATTATCGTCGGTATTGAGCTTGACGACCTTAACTTTCCCTTCGTATTGTTGGGCGATCTCCTCGACCACAGGACCCACCATCCGACAAGGCCCACACCAAGGCGCCCAAAAGTCCACCAGGACGGGCAGTTCGCTTTCTAAAACGTCGTTTTTAAAGCTTGCGTCTGAAACCTCTGCGGTTGCTGACATACTTCAAAAGTCCTTATCTAATCTTGTTTGCAATGTTGAGCGTAACAGTCTCCTCAGGTGGGAGCTAGCGAGTGATCACCATAGACTACGCTTTCCCCTAGATTTTACCACAGGGGTCGCCAGACCCAATTGAAAACCCCAAGTCCATTGTCCTCAACCGGCACGGGGCAAGTCCCCAAAAAGAAACCACCCGAACGAATCGTCCGGGCGGAGTGTGGTGTGAGGAGTGAACGGAAACATGTGTCTCCGCTCATTCTATTCTAAGAGATAAATGGCAAACCTGTCTCCTGGAAACTTAACTTTATATGAGGCCAGTTGTGAGGTCGGCTCATGGGCAAGACTCCCTCAAGTCGAGATCCTACTTACCCATCCCTAACTGCTGCGCTTTTTGATACACCTTCCCTTCGGTTAATAACGAAGGAGCAATGGCAATTTCAACCTGCTGCATATCTTGGAGAGTTTTCGCTCCCAAGGTTCCCATGCTGGTTTGTAACGCCCCGAGGAAGTTATGGGTTCCATCGTCGAGTTGTGCCGGACCGCGCAGGATCTGTTCGAGAGTTCCCGTGCTACCGACGTTGATGCGGGTTCCCCGAGGTAAAACTGGGCTTGGCGTCGCCATACCCCAGTGATAGCCCCGTCCAGGGGCTTCCTTGGCACGAGCAATGGGGGAGCCAATCATGACCCCATCCGCCCCGCAGGCAATACATTTACAAATATCGCCACCGGTGACGAGTCCACCATCGGCAATGACCGCCACATAGTTGCCGGTTTCCTTGAAGAAGTCATCCCGAGCCGCTGCACAGTCAGCGACAGCTGTGGCTTGGGGAACTCCAACCCCTAACACCCCCCGAGAGGTACAGGCGGCCCCTGGCCCGATGCCCACTAAAATCGCCGCCGCTCCCGTTTTCATCAGGTTGAGGGCAACCTCATAGGTGACGCAGTTCCCCAAAACCACCGGCATCGGCATCTGTTGACAGAAGTCACCTAAATCCAGCGGTGTCACCGTCTCAGGAGATAGGTGAGCGGTGGAGACGACCGTTGCCTGGACAAAGACTAAATCGGCTTCGGCTTCGGCAATGGCATGGCCAAACTTCACCGCACCGGCGGGGGTGACGCTGACGGCCGCAATTCCTCCCTGTTCTTTGATTTCTTGAATCCGTTTGACAATCAGTTCATCGCGAATCGGCTGACTGTAGAGTTCTTGCATCAATGGCACGAACTCGGTTTTGTCGACGGAGGCGATGCGATCGAGAATCGGGTTGGGATCGTCATAACGAGTTTGAATGCCCTCAAGATTGAGGACACCCAGCGCACCCAGTTGAGACAGTTTGACTGCCATCTGTACATCCACCACGCCATCCATTGCACTGGCGATAATGGGGATGTCTCGTTTGATTCCGCCGATTTCCCAACTGGTATCGGCAAGGATCGGATCGAGGGTGCGGTTTCCCGGCACTAGGGCGATTTCGTCAATTCCGTAGGCGCGACGAGCGTTTTTTCCTCGTCCAATTTCAATATCCACTGTTACTTACCGTTCCCAAACGTATTTAAGCTAGACTAGCAAATTTACCTAATAATGATCCAGAGGACAAGGTCGGTCGGTTTAAAGTCCCGGATCTGAATCTACGCTGGCAAGGCAGTTTAGGGAAAGTTCGGCCACAACAAAAACCCGAAACTCGGTCAACAGGGCGTTAACCGGGTTTCGGGTCTTTGGAGTTTGAATACCCCCAGGGGAATTCGAATCCCCGTCGCCTCCGTGAAAGGGAGGTGTCCTAGGCCTCTAGACGATGGGGGCGTATTCATACGCCTTGTCAGCGGCTCTTAACCGCTTAGGCGTTATTCAATTTAGCGAAGATTTCTGGGGCTGTCAACCCCTAGGGTTGAAAATTTTTGCCCTCGCGACAGTAGGCGACCAAAATCTCTACACAATGGGCGATCGCCCCGAGATGAGCAATCTCATAACCATGGGTGTTTTGGGTCGGAAACCCTAGACAGGCCCCCCGCGCGACATGACCGAGTTTCATGGCGATCGAGGCATCACTACCAAAACCGGCAATGACGGCGTTTTGCAGGGGGATTTGCTGTGACCCGGCGGCTTGCATCAACTGTTGGGTTAACCCCTCGTCGTAAATGCCATAACCATCCTGAGACAACAGCACGGGGACTTCACCCTCGGCAATGGGATATTCTGGAGCGACAGGACAAATTTCTAGGGCAATTAAGGCGTCTAGGACGTTGTGATTGCTGAAATAGAGCGCCCCTAAGGCTCCTACTTCTTCTTTGGCTGACGCCACGAGATAGACGGTCACGGGAGGACGTTTGAGACGAGCGGCTAGTTCTAAGAGAATGGCTAGGGAGGCTTTGTTGTCCAGGGTATAGCTGGCGATGTAGTCTTGGAGGCGTAAGGGCCGTTTCCGATGTTTCCCGACAACCACTCGCGTTCCTGGACGTATGCCTAAGGCGGCGAGTTCGGCGGGAGTCTGTTGGGTTTCAACCCAGGCGTTTTGCCATTTTAGAGGGGTCTCCTCCTGGAATAGCTTTTGCGGGGATTCATGGGAAATATGACGAGATCCAAAACTGAGGATTCCTGAACAGGTGGCCTCATCGCCGAGGATATCTACGACTCCCTCACCGTACACCCAGGGAAATGACCCCCCCAATTTGCGAATTGAAAGCCGCCCTTGGCGATCGATTCCTTTGACAATGGCTCCAATTTCGTCTTTATGGGCGGTTATGGCGATCGCCACATCCTCTCGTTCCCCAGGAATTTTGGCAATCAGATTATCGGCGCGATCGCCATAACTCTTGACCCCCAACGCCGCAAACCGCTCTTGAAGCTGTTGGTTAATCTCCTCCTCCCTGCCACTGGGGGAATGGCACATCACCAAGCCTTCAATCGTTGTAAATAGGCGATCAAACTCCAAGGGAACCTCCATTAACACTCGAATTCCTAGTTGAGACCCCAGACTCTCTCTACAATGGGGAACAGTTCCAACAGACTATCAATCACAGCAGAGGGAAAACAGTATCATGACCATTTGGGTTTGCGAACAAATTGATCCCACCGGTATCGTCCAAGCCTGCATCGCAAGTGAAGACGAACAGCAAGCACGAGCCTGTCATGAATCGTTTTCCAACGATCTCGATCAATTTCAAAAAGACCAAGGCTGGATTGCCCAACTGCGTACCGTTGACTCCTGGGATGACGTACCCGTCACCCCCCTGAAACTCAACCGTTAACAGCCAACATCCAGAAAGACCTCAGCCCCAACAGGCCTCCCACCACAGCCAACAGGACTAAGCCAACCATCCCCGCGAGGGGATGTCCCCCCACACCGGTCACCCAGGGGGGAACGGTTCCCCTTGGCTGGCTAGCATCGCTACTGTCGAGCCAAATCAGGGCGCACACCCAACCCCCATGTAACCCCCATGCTAAACTCAGACTCCCATCCTCAAACAGACAGGCTTGAGTTAACACCAGACCCATCAGCCAGAGTCCCGGCAGTTGCGGTAGGGTTTGACGGGGTTGCCAAATTAAATGCAACAGGGCAAAAATAAGACTCGTCAGACCGGCCGCAGACCAGACAGACAACTCCCTTTGCAGTTCCTGTTGCACCAGTCCTCGAAAGATCAATTCCTCGACTCCAGCAATCCAAATTCCCAAGACGAGCGCCAAGAGGAATTGCCGAAGTCCATCACGGACTGTCCAGTTTAAATTCCAGGAAATCCAACCGGCGATTCGCTGCACCGCCACCAGGATCATCACCGTGAAAATTCCTATTGCCAGTCCTAGACTCAGCCAGGACAAACTTTGTGGCCCAATCAGTGGGCCATATTGCCAAAATGAGACCCCAGTCAGTTCTGTCAGCCCCCATAAAGGCAGGGGAAACAGGACATAAAGACTCCCCACTAGGGTCAGTTTTCGAGGAGGCGTCAGAGGACGAGATGGATACCACCGCCACCGCCAAGCTAGGGGAATCAGGATCGGTACCCATACCCCTAACCAGACGGTGAAAAATAAGCCGATCTTTAGCAGTGGTGAGATCTCGCCCCCCAACTCTGTTTGGCGGGCAAATTGACCCCAAAATACTCCAACTCTCCAGTCTAGGGTCATCGAAAACTGAAGCATTGGAGTCTACGAAGCGATCGCAACCGCCCCGGAATCGGGGGAATTTTGGGGATGATCAAGCGGGGGAAGATGACCTTTAATTTTGCACGCTCCCCATGCTGAACATCCCCTGTCTTCCCCATCACGACCCTACTCGTCGTTGCCGCCAGCACCGTTTTCGTCGCTGTCAGCGCGATCCATCTGAATCAAGTGAATGTGTTTGTAACCCAACTTAATTTCAAACTCGTCGCCGGGTTTTAAGCCCATGGCATTGGTGTAGGTCGAGCCGATGACGATCTGTCCATTCTTGTGAACGCTCACTTTATAAGTCGGTTCGCGACCGCGTCCATCCTTTGCACCATCAGGATCGAGAGGAATCCCTTTGGCCGCCAACACCGCATCATAGAAATCCGTCAGATTGACGCGAGTTTGCTGATTCTTAGTGATGTTGTAGTAGCCACAACGCTTGGCGGTTTCTCGCCGAGGTAAGTGAGACAGTTCTTTGACTTTTGTAAGTAACGCCTTTCCGGTCAGCGGCGTGGGTTTTTCTGAGAGTGTTTCAGTCATTGTCTGGGCAATTCTCCATTTAGACTCTAGCTATATTAAATCAAAAGTTACCGCGAATTTGCTGGTTCCATAAAAATATAGCCTTAATTTTCACAATTTGTGTGATCATCTGCCTAAAATGGGTTATCAAAGTCCGACAATTGCCCCGGAGTTGACGCCGCCACAGGCAACATCAACCCCTTCTCCCTCTGTCAAAGGATCCTCATCCTCGGGCCTCAAGATGTCTGGATTGGCCCAAAGATGACTCGGTCGCCTCAACCTCCCACCGTCAAGGAAAGATATCTAGGAGTCTTAGGAGTCCCGGTTAAGACGCTGTTGAATCTCTCGTAGGCTTTGGTAAAGTTCCGGTAGCCGTTTGTACAACGCGGCACTACGCCGCCAGAGACGATGGTTCAGGGCCGGAAATCCTGAAACCACAGCCCCGGCTTCGATATCCCGATGAACTCCCGTTTTTGCCGAAGCGGTCACACCATCGCCAACCTTGGCCCGGTTCCCGACGCCGACTTGTCCGGCTAACGTCACCCCATCGCCCAGGGTGACACCCCCAGCCAGTCCCACTTGGGCGCAAATGGCACAGTTACGACCAATACGACAGCCATGACCGATTTGCACTAAGTTATCGAGTTTACTGTTGGCCCCAATGCGCGTCTCCCCCACCGCAGGACGGTCAACGCTCGAGTTACAGCCAATCTCAACCCCATCTTCAATCACCACCAACCCCGACTGTTGCATCCGTTTGAGTCCCGCTGAACCGACAACAAAGCCAAATCCTTCGGCCCCCAAGACGGCTCCACTTTGAACGGTGCAATCGGCCCCGATTTGCGTCCGTTCATGAATGCTACAGTTGGCATGGAGATAACTGCGATCGCCCACAGTGACGCCGGGATACAGTACCACATTTGGGCCAATACAAACATCCTCTCCAAGATGCACATTGGCACCAATACTGACATAAGCCCCGAGGGAAACGTTGGCGCCGAATGTGGCCGATTCATGAATAATTGCCGTCTCATGAATCCCAGGCGCCGGGCGATAGGGTTGATAAAACAGACTGATGGCATCGGCAAACAGAGACTTCGGCTCGGTGGTGCTGATCCAAGCTAAGCCACGGCCTTCGGCTTGCTGTTGCTGTTCTTCGTCTGGGGGCAGAATTAAGGCACTGGCTTGGGTGCTGCTGAGATGGCTGCTATAGCGATCGCTCTCAATGAAGGCCAGATGACCCGGTTGGGCCGCCTCAAGACTCGCTACACCCAATATCTCCAGGTTCTCATCGCCACTGAAGCTCTCCAGCAGACCGCCTGGAGTTAACTGTTCAACAAGTTCAGAAAATTTCATCATTCTCCTCGTTTCGCCATCGTATCGGACTCGTCAAACGCTCTTAAACACTAAAACTCGAAGCCGCCTTCTCCCAGTCTCGTTCGGTTTGGACAGTCCGACCTCCCATCCTCAGTTGTGTTTAAGCCAAAGAAAAGACGCGAGCGATCGCGTCCTGACAAAATTTAAACATTAAAGGGGACATTTACCGTCATCACAAGCATCACAAGCA
Organism: Sodalinema sp.; assembly: GCF_046483825.1. Classification (NCBI taxonomy): domain Bacteria; kingdom Bacillati; phylum Cyanobacteriota; class Cyanophyceae; order Oscillatoriales; family Oscillatoriaceae; genus Sodalinema; species Sodalinema sp. Next base: position 6,134 of record NZ_JAWOCL010000159.1, on the reverse strand, counting down.
TCACATCACGGCTTTATTCAACCGAGACAGCATCCACATCCACTGTATCTCCCTTCTGCGATGAAGACTCCCCCGACTCAGCCTCCCCCGCCATCTCCTCAGGCATCTCGAATCTCTCACGAAACATTTGCCACAATTCCGACATCAGCAAAAATAGAATCGCCACATCATCCACCTGCCCCAAAATGGGAACCACATCCGGGGAAATATCGAGGGGACTCAGCAAATACACAAGGGTTCCCAGAATCACCCAGCCGCGATATTTGGGATTCCGTAATACGGCGCGATACCAGGTACTGATGGTTTTGAAGACAGGGTTCATGGATGGCTCCTTAGCCGATGGGTTAGGGGACTCCTTAATTGTCTCACAAACCCCTAAGCCAGAGAGGTTCGGTTATTGCGAGTCAAAAATGCCACGGCTTCAATATGAGCCGTTTGCGGGAATAAATCAATGGGCTGAACCTGGTTGAGATCATAGCCGGAGGCACAAAGAACCTTTAAGTCTCGGGCCAGGGTACTCGGTTTACAACTGATATAGACAAGGCGATCGCAGCCTAGGTTAATCAAAGCCGCCAACACCGCTGGCTGACATCCCTGACGGGGGGGATCAATGACCACAATATCCGGTTTTCCCTGAGGATGCTCCTGCCATAAGGCAGAGCCTTCAGCCAACATCGCCGCCACATCTCCGGTATAGAACTCGACGTTCTCAATTCCATTGAGTTGGGCATTTTCTCGGGCCTGGTCCACAGAACCCCCATGGACTTCAATCCCCCAGACTTGTTGAGCCTGTTGGGCTAAGGGCAGAGAAAACGTGCCAATGCCACAATAGGTATCGAGGATGGTTTCGGGACCTTGTAGGTTTAATTCTCGCTCCAGGGTTTGCCAAATTAATTCCGCCGCTTCAGTGTTGACCTGAAAAAAGGTATCAGACCGCAGGCGAAATTGCAATCGGGCGAATTCTTCTTGTAGAAAGGATTGTCCCGCCAGAGTTCGCGTCGAAGCACCAAAAATGGCATTGGTGCGATCGCCGTTGATGTTCAGACAAACCCCCACCAAGTTGTCAAAGCTTTTTAACCAACGTTGGGCCTGTTCCTCTAACTGGGGTAATTTTCCTGACTTCGCCACCAACGTCAGCAACACCTGTCCCGTGTGGCGTCCCACTCGCACCCCAAGATGACGAATTTCCCCCTGATGGTTCTGTTCGTTGTAGATCGTCCAACCTAGCCCAGCGATATCCTCTTTAATCTGGGCCAGAAACGGATTCAGTCGCTCATCCTGCACCGGACATTGGTTGAGATTCACCAATTTATGAGACCCTTTTTGGTAGTACCCGGCGCGAACCTGTCCCGTCGGCGATCGCTGCACCGGATAGGTCGCCTTGTTACGATATCCTAAGGTCTCTCCTGTCGTCTCAACCGCCTTAACCGGGGGCTGCTCGAAGCCACCAATCCGAGTTAGAGACTCGAACAGTTGCTCCCGTTTCGCCGCCAGTTGGGCCGCATCGGTAATATGTTGCCACTGGCAGCCGCCGCATTTATCGGCCACAATACAGGGGGGACGCTGACGGTCCGGAGAGGGAGCATGCAATTGCTGCACTTTTCCCCGAGCGTACTTGCGTTTGACTTGTACCAGGCGAACTTTGGCGCGATCGCCAATGGCCGTATCCGGAACAAATACCACGCGATCGCCGCATTTTCCAACACCATCGCCACGATCGGCGAGATCCACAATCTCGACATCGACACATTGTCCTTGTTGCATGGTTAAAAAAAAAGAAGGGATGAGGGAGATTCCAGTATCGGTGACTTTGCGGTGAACCGCCGTTCGATATAATGAGTGAGTCTAAAACTGACTTCCATGGGGAGCCAGTTCACTATAGTATCTAACGATTTCAATAAAATCATGAGCGTTGTTAGTCAAGTCATTCTACAGTCCGATGACGAGTTGCGGTATCCCAGCAGTGGCGAACTGCGAGGAATCCAAGACTTCTTCCAAACCGGCGAACAGCGGCTTCGCATCGTTGAAACCCTAGCCGAAAACGAGAAGAAAATCGTCGACAAAGCCTCTCAAGAGCTTTGGAAACGCCGTCCCGACTTCATCGCCCCCGGTGGAAACGCCTTCGGACAACGGGAACGCAGCCAGTGCATCCGCGACTATGGCTGGTATCTTCGCCTCGTGACCTACGGGGTTCTCGCCGGAAGCAAAGAACCCATCGAAACCATCGGTATCATTGGCGCACGGGAAATGTACAACGCCCTCGGCGTTCCCATGCCCGGTATGGTAGAAGCTATGGTCTGCCTCAAAGAAGCCTCTCTGGCTCTCTTGAGCAACGAAGACGCCGAAGAAGCTGGCCCCTACTTTGATTACATCATCCAATCGATGTCCAATTAGCTAAGGATCTCATATTTCCCTAGTTTTGCCTGTTTTCAGATTTCGGCTAGTTGGCTCGGTTCTCTTAGAAAGCAACTCCACTAGCCGGATATTTTCTCATGTCTAATCTCTTGATCGATCAGCAAGGCTGTGCTAGAATAAGGGCATATTCAGAACAAAACCAACAAGTGAATAAACGTCGCCGCCACCGGCGACTAAGGTAAGGCGGGAGGGGATTCTTTTTTAGGCGAGAATCCAAACGTCTAACCTGCCACAAAATAATTAATGTTAATTTTTGTATCAAATTCACCCAGCCCTAAAAAGGGCTAGAGGTGGATTATACCTATTGCCTGTTCCCTGTTCCCTGTTCCCTAAAAACAACCATCCCCCAGCCGAACCGTCCCCCCATCAAGCACCCTAGCAATAACCCCCACCTGACAATGTTGAAACTGCTCCGGAAGTTGAGCCAGTAGAGACAGATCGCGATCGCCCGTATCCGGGTTCACATCGATATTCAAACAACGGCCAATCCGAGCCGTCACCTCAACCGTAGCCGTCCCCAATCGTCCTTGCCGTCCCACCCAAGCGAACTCACCCCAAGGGGGAACCCCATCTATCACAACATTGGGACGAAATCGGCGCACATCAATCCTGGCTTCTCCCACCTTAGCCGCAATATCATCCAGAGTCGCCTGTGAAACAATCGAGATTTGTCCGTCATGGCGGTCTTGATAGCGCGTCTCCCCCGTTCGGGTACCAATCAGACGAACCGGAGTCGCCTGAGGATGTCGAGCCGCCGGACTGGGGGTTAACTTCTGCAAATAATCCGTCATAAACTGACCGAGGCGATCGCGTCCCGCCTCAGTCAGCACCGATTCCACCAGAACCGGCCCTTCAGCACAGCGTAACTCCAGTTCTTGGCGCTCAGAATCATAGCGACAGGCTAACGCCGCCAACCCTCCCCAATCATTTTGAACCGCCAGATGTTTCTTAGAACACCAAGGCGTCTCAGGCTGAGGAGTTCCCATATCCGTGAACATAAACGCAAAAGCGCGATCGCCCACAATCCCAAAATCCCGTCGTAACTCCACGCGATCGCACCCTTGCGGCGTCAACCCCTTCACCGGATACCTAAAAATCCCTGTCACCTCAATAGCACACATTAAAAATTATCCTTCTGATAGCCCTCTAACAACTCCAGCAAATCCCGTTGACCCTGAACCGGCAACAAATCCCGCAAAGGGAGTTCCCGTCGTCCAGCACCGACCGGAATCGACATCTCCTGTAACACAGACTCCAACGCCGCCTCCGTCAACGTATCAGCCTCTAACAGCGGATAAAACCGTTCCGCCAAAGGAACATGCAGATGAGCATCCCCGAGATAGAGATGCCATTTAGCAATATCCAGATAAATTTTGTCAGCAATCTCAGCCGCCAGGGTTTCAATATCGCGAGTGCTAGCCGTCATACAGTTTTTCCATCACCTAACATCATCTCGATGATAAGACATTACCCCGACTCCAGAGCCGCCACCTCCTCACCTTTCACCAAAATCACAGGAATCGGGCTCATTTCCAACACCATTTGACTCACCGACCCCCTCAGAAGATTATCCCAACCTCGACATTGAGGTTGACCAATCACAATATCCGACACCGACTGCGATCGCGCCACCTCAACAATCGTTTCGGGAACCACCCCCGGACGAATCCAAACCTGATGACGAATATCCGCCAGTAACCGCCCAATCATCAGCTTGAGAGCAACCAGCTGTTCCGCATCCGGGCGATCGCTCACAGACAACACCAAGACCTCCCCATCACTGCGACGCGCTAAATCCGCCGCTTTCAGCAACACCCGCTCAGCCATCGGCGAAGTATCCACCGCCGCCAACAGTGATACCTGTCCCAGCGCCCCCACCTGGGTCGGATCAACAATCCCCTTCTTCAACAACAGCGGCGCCAACTGTTGCGTACCCCAAGCCCCCAACGGCGCCGTCACCAGAATCGATAACACCGCCAACGCCAGAATTTCCTCACCGCCCGCCACCCCCGCCGCCAAAGGAACCGCCCCAATCGCCGCCTGTACCGTCGCCTTCGCCATATTACCCGGAAGCAAAAACAGCCGCTCCTTCCAAGTCCAATCACTCCCCAGCGTCGAGAGATACCAACCCAGCGATCGCCCTAAGCCAATCCCCAACAGCAACAACAGCAAACCCGGACGCCAAATATCCCCCAGAACCTGTAACGGTAACGTCGCCCCCAACAGCACAAACAAAACAATTTCAGCGACCATCCACAAGCCATCAAACCCCTCTCGCAACCGTCGCCCTAGAGGAGCATCCAACTGCACCACAACAAAGCCCAACGACATCACCGCCAAATAGCCCGAATAAATCGGCAAGACCCCCTCAAAAACAATTAAAAACAGCGCGATCACTGCCCCAACAAGAACATCCTGCACCGACTTTTGAGTCCAATGCTGTTTGACCAATAACGACACCAAAATATGAGCAGCCAGATAGCCCACAACGAGACCAAGACCGATTCTCAACATCAGTTCTAAAGGCAACACCTGTAGGGGCGAGAGAGTAGTGTTCCCCAAACTGATACCTGGGCTATCTTGGCGCAGAATCCCCAGCAGCAAGCTAAAAACCAAAAGTAACAACACATCCGAAAGAGCGCTTCCCGTAAGAATCGCATCCGGAATCCCCTTGTCCACCCCCCAGCCAAGACTTTTGAGACGTAACATCCCCGGAACAATCACCGCCGGAGACTCAGCCGCCAGAATACAACCTAGGAGTAGAGCCGTCGCTGGGTCAAACTTAAACAAGACAATGGCGATCGCCCCAACCACCAACATCTCCGAAAGAGCCGGGAGAAGTCCCAGACGCAGCGCGACCGAACCTTGACGGGCCAACTTCTGGCGATCAAGACCCAACCCAGCCTTCATCAAAATAATCATCACCGCCAGCGTCCGCAGCCCCTCAGCCGAGTCCAGCACCTCAGCACTGAGAACATTCCCCACCTCAGGGCCAATCAAAATACCAATCACCAACATCCCCAGCAGGGGAGGCGCACCGAGACGACGGGCAATTTGTCCCCCGAAGAAGCCCATAAACAGAATCCAGAGAGTGCTAGGGAGCATAGACCAGACCGTTGTGGCGATCGCCAGCAATTAGAAGACAGACTTTAAGAATACACCCAGACAACCCACCGATTCTAAGCATCAAAGCCGCCATCAACTCGAGTCCGACAACAGTTCATAACGGTTCATAATGGCGACAACCCGCACAGGGACCATGGGGATTAATCGCACAACGCATCAATTCCGACCGGGCGTTATAACGACACGAGAGATCCCCAATCAACCAACGGCCCTCCACACAAGTCATTTCCTCAGGACGTTGAGCCATCTGCACATACAAGGCGATCTGATGTAATCGATAGCGACCCGATTTGAGTTGGTAGCGATGTCGTCGTTCTAAAACTTTATAGGTCTGTTGCTCCAGGTCAAGGTAATGACCCGGTTGAGGAGTCCAATCGAGATATACCCGTCCCAAAGACTGGGTAGACTCGCTGAGAATCAACTCCGTCGGTAAAGAATCTGGCTCCATCGCTCCTGATCTGATTAAACGTCCTAGTCTAACCTAGTTCACCTGAGCAACGACTTTCAACAGATATCAGACAACAGCCGTTAAGGGGGTGCGCCACTTGCAGTTCGCCCCGACTGACTCCCCCGACTGACTCCCCCGACTGACT
>NZ_JAWOCL010000117.1:0-3887 GCF_046483825.1 Sodalinema sp. | reverse complement strand
GGACGCAATGGCTGGACCCACCAACGGCCTGAGATTGAATACTATTAGCATCCACCGGGAAGAGGGGGAACACGTTGCCATTGCGCATCATGGCGGCAAAATAGTTTTCAATCTCAGGCCGTTGGTGCGTCCAGCCATTGCGTCCCTGTTCCAAGGCCCCCGCCGTAAACAGGGTAATCGTGGCTGGGGTGGGACGGCGCAATTCTGCCATCGCTTGGGTCACCGTTTGCCAAATGGGTAAACCATTGACGACAAAGGACTCATAGGAACACCACAGGGTCCGTCCGCCAAACAGGGCTTGTCCGGCGGCTAACCCGGCACAAGCATCTTCACTCAAGGGTTCATAGACTTGACCCCCCGGCTGTTGAAAATAGATGTCGTCGGTAGTTGGGTGAATGATGTTGAGGGCAATGTTGATATTGTTAATCCCCGAGGCGGCATTCCCGTCAGCGTTGGTGACAACAAAATCGGGGTCCTGTTTACCCACATAGCCGACGAGTTCACCCATGGCGGTGGTGGCCACCTGTTTATCGCCGCCGACGGGAAACTCATTCAGGGGCAGGGTTCCTAACTCGGGCAAGTCCCGTTCAAACTCGGTGACGACGGTTTTGGAGGCAGCCCCACCGCCGGCCCGTTCGTAGTTGGTCCGCACTAATTGCCAGGCTTCGGGGGTGAGGGCGCGGGCTTGTAGGGCGTTGGCGATATAGTCTTTTTCGACGGTATCTCCGGGATAGAGGTTATGGGATTTTGCGCCTCGTTTGTGAACGCCGGCCCCTTTGAGTTGTTTGACAATCAACACCGTCAGGGTTCCGTTGAGGGCAGACTGGGCGGCGTTGTGGACGGCTTGGAGTAGGGCTTGGGTGAACTCTAGGCGTTTCTCTAGGGAGAATTGGGTGCTGTCGACGTAATCGCCGGGCTGGTTGGCGTCGTCGTAGTCTTTGGCGTCGATGAGGATAATCTCTTGGAAGCCGTTGCCGGACCAATACTCCCGCATTTCGGTGTTGGTTTTGGTGGAGACCATGCTGTGGTGTTCTTGGCTATAGCCGTTCCAAACCAAAATGGGTAGAAAGTTGGTGACGTTGGGGTAGGAGGTGTTGAAGTGACCGAAGCTACTCATGACGTAGGGTTCGCCGATACCGCCGTCGCCGATGGTGACGGGGAAGAGAACGCCGGGGTTGAGTTTGGCCCCGGCCATGGCGAAGTGTTGCCCTTGTCCGAGGGGTCCGGCGGGGTTGAGGAGGCCGGGGATTTGCCCGGAGAGGTGACCCAGGAGGCCGTGGGTTTCCCGGAAGCGATCGCGCAGTTGTTGGACGGTGCTGATGCCCATGTCTTCCAGGGAGCGATCGAGGAAGACGTTACTGTAAAATCCGGGGGCGTGGTGTCCGACTTCGGTAATGATGTTTTTGTAGCCCAACATGACCAGGGCGGCGATCGCATCGGAAATACTGGCAAAGCCACCAGGATGACCAGAGGCTTTACTGGAGGTCACTTGTAGGGTCAAATAGCGCAGGGCATCGGCGGCCAGCAGGGTTTGATAGGCGGCGGCTTTGTCCCTGAGGTCAGCAATGGCTGTTGCACCTTCGGCAATGGCAGGCTGGCTGCCGTAGGTCTCCCAACCGGGGAGACTCTCGGCAAAAAAATGAATACCTTGACAAAAATCAGGGGCTGTGCTAGGAGCGGACGGGGTAGCTGCGGTCATAAGGAAATGCTTATTTATAAAACTTGGCAATCTTAAAGGACATTTTAGCGGCTTTTGTAACTTTAACAACTGTTTTGTTGTTCAACTAGGGGCAAGAAATTCTAATCTGAGACATTAAAAATTCCGTGAATTAAGACAATTCCCAGGGCCGACAAAACTACGCTAATGAGGAGAATCCACCATTTTTGCGGGTGGTAGGTGTCGAGTTCGATCGCCTGGCGGATGTCAAAATAATTCTTAGTGGCGATCGCCACCATCAGTAATCCTAATAAACAAGCGATCAGTCCCAACAGCCAACTCTGACGCACCCCCAGCATCCCCTCGGGGAGAATCTCATCAATGCGGGCCAGGACAATTCCCAATCCCATCAACCCCAAGGCGGTTCGCATCCAAGCCAGATAGGTGCGTTCGTTGGCGAGGTGATCTCGGGTTCGTGAGGCGGACTTGGGGGAGGGAGATTTGGGATCTGAGGTCATCGGTGAAGCCACTCCAGCAGAACAGCACGACATTGTAAACAGGTCAGTTCCGTTAATAATGTCGCGATACCCGCTTCAGTGCAAGGATAGGTCAGCAGGCCCGGCGACAGAGTCCCAGGCTGAACGTCAATCTCAGCCACAAAGCCAAACAACCTTTGATTGGAAAATGAGCTATTCACGGGCCAACCCTGGTCATTGAGAGGCGTTAGGTCTAGGATTTGCTCAGGAGTTAGGTCCAATTCCCGCCCGAGAATCCCCTGAGCCGCTGTTTCGGGGGTCATTTTGGGGGGGATGCGTCCGCCGGGGAAGTCGAGGCTGACTTGGGCGATACCGGGGCGATAACTGGGGGGAGGAAGCAGAAACTGACCTTGGGCCTGGGTGACAATGATGGCGGAGTCGGCTTTTTCAACTCGCCAGTAGTCTAGGAGGCGATCGCGATCGTCTCGCAACCGTTCACCAATGAGAGTGAACCAAGGCGATCGCATCTGCAAGAGTTGTTCAAGGGTTGTCCAAGATTTTGCCACAGCCACGCCTCCTCAGTTCTCGATCGCGAGTTTAAACAAACACAAACAGCGTCACCACAATTTGCAAACTCAACAATAACGGCCAATAGATTAGTTTGGGCAGAATATTGTTGTTATATTGCAACAGCGCATTCTCCGAGCCTTTGGCGACCATGATGGCATTAAAGACAACCACCAAAATCATGATGTACAGCACAAAGTAGAAGTACTCAATATAGATGATACCCCCAGTTGCCAACTGACTGCGAAGATTGATTTGGTCTAAAATCAGGATAAAGGAAAAGCCTCCCGACGCGCCAATGACCCCCGAAGCACTAAAGCCGAGTTGGTTATCACCCGTCTTGTAGCGGACTAGGTATTGAACCCCAAACAACAAACCTGACACCACAATGACGCGCATCATTTTAGTAATGATAACCGTCAAGAGGTCTCGCTCTAAATCCACTTCAAAATAGAGTTCTGGAAAATCTTTGACCTGAGTTTCTCCCATGAAGCCAAAGTTAGAGTTGTAGCTGTTGAACCGGTAGCGAAAAAAACTATGTTTGATGTTCCAACCCGGTAGCACCATATTTTCAGAAACCTCCAGCCCCGGAAGCGAGAGGGGAACCATCAAGTCATAGGCTCCTAGATCCGGCGTCAAAATTACATTCGAGGCAAAGTCTTGAGGCCAAATTCGCAACCAACCCTGTTGATTATCAAAGGGATATTTACTATAATCAAATGTTTGGCGCAGGGTTGCCTGAAAATACCAACCAATTAACTCCCCATTCGGTAAGTCTTGGCGGTAAGCTTCTTGACTGCTAAAGGCGATCGCTTCAGGTAAGACAAAACCCCGTGCAACTCCTTCATGAATCTCGTCATCATAGCGTTGCCAAATATATCCCGTCACGAAGAAATCATTGGCATTTTTGAACTCCATCGACTGAAGAAACACCCCAGTCGGCAAAAAGATCGGCTCAGATAGTCCCTGTTCAATTTTATTTTCACGTTGACGGCTTAAGAATTGCTGGAGACTCGTTTCGGTGACTAAGGGAGGCGTTGTATCCTGAACCACCTCAACTTGCTGAATCTCCAATAGCCAGATGGCGAGAAGTCCCAAGGCTAACACTCCCGACACCGACATTGAAAGCAGCCAAAGTTGTGATATGTGATCGCGATGGGGAGGTAACGCCACCACCAAGGCTAAAA
>NZ_JAWOCL010000069.1:0-13066 GCF_046483825.1 Sodalinema sp. | reverse complement strand
TTGGGAGGGGTTCGGGGTGGGTTATGCCTCTTGCCATCCCCTCTTGGGAGGGGTTCGGGGTGGGTTATGCCTCTTGCCATCCCCTCTTGGGAGGGGTTCGGGGTGGGTTATGCCTCTTGCCATCCCCTCTTGGGAGGGGTTCGGGGTGGGTTATGCCTCTTGCCTCTTGCCATCCCCTCTTGGGAGGGGTTTGGGGTGGGTTATGCCCCTTGCCTATTCTCCCCGCCGTAGCTGCTGCCAGATTTGCCGATATTGACTTAAACTGGCGTCTCCTAAGTCCAACTCGATAAACTCACTGCGTTGAAGCCGATCGCCGTCGGGGAGTAAGACCCCATTGCGGCGGAGAGACTCGGGGAGATTCTGGCGGGGAGTTCCGAGGACTTGGGGAGAGGTGGCGAAGGCTAAGAGGGAAAGCTGTTGGGCGATGCGGGGTTGCCAACAAAAGTCAATCCAGCGATCGCTCAACTCGTGGGCCGCCACGTTCGCTGGCCGCACCCAGTAATCGGCCCATAAGGCTGTCCCCGACTGGGGAACCACCGCCTCTAACTGTTGCCCATATTGGGGAATCCCTAAGATATCTCGCGATGAACCGATCGCCACCCAGACATCACCGCGTAGTAACGGTTGCTGATAGGCGGTTGATGAATACAACAGTGCCTGCTTCTGAAGGGCCTGGAGTTCGTCGAGTAATTCTGGTACATCTTGGGGACGATCATGATTGTAGGAATAGCCCAATTTCTTGAGCGTTAAGCCAATCACCTCTCGGGGACTGTCCAACAGGGCCAGCCGTCCCCGTAACTCCTCGCGCCACAAATCTGACCAATCTTGGGGAGTCCAGCCGAGTTGCGCGAACTTATCCTTGCGATAGACGATGACGGTGGTTCCCCAACGATAGGGAGCGCCCCAGAGGCGATCGCCGCGACGGGGAAGTTCCCGCCAATTGATGGGATTCTCCGGCAGACTCGTCCAATTTTGCCAAGATTCAGGCCCTAGGGGTTGAATCAATTGGTTCTCAATGGCTTTCGGTAGCCAACTATGACCGAGTAAGGTTAAATGGGGCGTTTGGGGCGATCGCTGCCAAGGAAGCCAGCCTGAATCGTCGCGGCTGTCCTCCTGGGTTTGATGCCATCGTACCAACCCTTGAAACAGATCCGCTAACTGGGGTTCAGCCGAGAAATCTAAACTCGCCGGTTCATCTAAAACACGGCGAAACTCTCCCAGCATCGGGGCGGGAACAGCATCGCGGAGGAATTTCACCACCAGGCGTTGGTCTGGGGAGGTTTGACATCCCGTAAGCAGTTGGGCGACTCCTACGGCGATCGCACCGGTTAGGAGAGAGCGGCGACTAACAGACAAAGCAGCTTTGAGATAATTCGATTGCACCTCTTAAGCATAGCGTTTCCTTGACCCGTCCTTGATGTTAATCTCCGTCAAACCCGTTCTCTGTGGGTGACTGGGGTCATCTTCGGCTTCAGTTCCCCCCTCTTTGGGAAATGGATTTTGATAGTGAGTCTCATCATGGCTCCATCAGCAATTTTTGCGGGATCTAAAACGGGATCGAGTCCCCATAGAATTGAAATACCTCTGAAACCCCCTTCTCGAAGGGCGATCGCCAATCGCCATCAAAATTAAGCTAACGTTACACAAGCTTTACAAAGGCGACGTCAAACTGTACTTAGCACGACGCTTTTTTGTAAAAGTTAAATAAACTAAAAGTAAATTAGGATTTCCCAAATTCCTGACTACTATGAATGAGGAACAACCTGTGAACTGTCGAGATATTAAGCTATGGATTCCGTTCAACATCAAATACTAGCCCTAAACACAAAGGTCGATGGACTCTACGAGACCATTGAGCGTCTGAACCTGAAACTATCCCAAGTTCTTGCAAGCGACGACTCTCAGCCTCACCCCGAGCCAGGACCCCGTGGAGAGTCAGCCGAGGATAACCTGCTAATCGCCGATACCGTGGACGATTGGGGAGATTTCATGCGCCATAAAGATGTCCTTGGGGACGACTCTCATTCTAGTCCGAGTCAGGCCAGTTCTGAAGCAAATATCGCCCCCGAACTACAAATTCAGCGATTAACCGCACAACTGACCGCAGCCTACAATCGGATCGCCGCCTTAGAAGAACAACTGCTATCGCGGACTGACTTTGCTCAACGTAATCATCACCTGGTCTCAGATCGACGACGATAAGCTCATCCTAACCTCTGAATCTATTGGATTTGGGGGGATCTGATTCCATTTGAGAGTTAGCAAGCGTTATCTCTCAATTAACTTGGAAAAGCCGGTTTCAATAGCTGCTAAAAGGGATGGGGCCGTCCATCCTTGTAAACTGGCCGCGATCGCACAACCACCGGCTCCAACCCCTTCCTTGACATAACCCGCTTCATAGGCTCGTAACTGAGGAAAGCGAGCCTGATGGAAGGTTAACTGAGTCGCCAACAGTGGTACATCCCCTAACATTTTGGCTAAGGCAACGGTTTGACCACTGGGGTCTTCAGCCACCCAGCGGGTCGTTCCGACCACAATCTGCTCCGGTTGCCAAGGATAGCCGATCTCCTGAGCGATCGCCCGTAACAGAGCATACACCGCCAGCATTTGCGTCCCACCCGCCAACAACACACCACAGCGGCGACTCAACGCCAACGCCAAACCCGCCACCACCACCTGCATCGGGTCTCCTAACGCCTCGACAACAGCCAGGGGACGGGGATCACCGCCTCGTTCTCGCCAACGCAATAACCCCTGTTGCACCACCTCTTGCTTGCGGCGGTGATTGCACAGGGGATAACTACTATTGACCTGACCTTGGGCCGCAAACCCCAAGGCCAACAACACCGCTAAAGCCGTCGTTGTCCCACCTACGACACATTCTCCCAAAATGGCGTAATCACAATGATCACCAAGGCGATCGCCCCAGGCCAACCCCGCCGCCAAGAGATCCTGAACCTGAGACGGGGTCATCGCGGCCCCGCTGGTTAAACAACGGGCCGGACGGTCACTCAAGCATTCAACGACCGTTGACGGAGGAAGGGGTGAGGGTTGAGGAATGGGAGCCGGTAACCCCGCATCAAAGACATAGAGAGGCAATAATAACCCAGACACCACAGCCCGCGAAATCACCGCTGGAGAGGCGCCGGCTGTCAACGGGGGGAGGGGATACTGGGGAGGGGTTGTGCCACCGCTGAGGAGATATTCTGCATCCGCTAACGCCGTTTTGCGGCGGTCGGCCGGGGTGCGACCCGCTGCCGAGATATCAGGGAGAGTCCCTGTCTCGGTGAAGCCAAAGACACAGCCGAATAGGGGGGATGTCCCCTGATAGCGATCGAGCCAAGCCTGACCGCGAGCGATTTCCGTATACACTCGCACTAATGATGAATCCCAGCCCACATTACCTCGTCGTTTGTTTATTCTTCCTTGCCATAGTCGTCGTCATAGTCCAAGGCCAAGATAGTTTGAATCCATTGAGGTGGACGGGGAATGGGGTTTCCGAGGCGATCGAGGAGCAGCAAGGCCCCTAAGTGAACCACAAAGGCGTAGACGAGACTGTTAATGAGAATGGCGAGAATGGACAGCACTTGCACTAGGGTTAAACTCGGTTGCACCAACCAACCAACCTTTTCAAAGCCCCAATTGAGCAGTTGCGTCATCTGAACCGTGAAATAGACCCATAAATCCTCTCCCAAGAGAATCGAGACGAGCCAGACCTTAAAAAAGACCCCAAACGCCCCTAAGAGTCCCGTCAGGGCGATCGCCACTCCCCAACTCGCTCGCCGCTTCCAGAGAACGCCCAACAGTACGCCCTGTAAGCCATAGGGGACGATAAATAGGATGCTGCGCGTTGGTCCCATCAACACAGACAGCAACAACCCTGACACTAACGCCGACATCCAAGAGGCTCGTTTCCCCCAACGTAAATAGACGAGGGCCATGGGAACCGGAAAGAAGATGCGTAACAGCGGCCCGAGGGGGAAATAGTAGTTAATCAGCCAAATTAAACTCGCTGTGCTGGCCAGAAACGCCGTTTCGACCATCGCTAACGGCGACTGTCTGGATTTACGCATAAAGAGTGACCGTTGAGGCTTACCGAGATCCTGTGAACTCTCTTAATCCGCTAGGTTAGCATTCGTTCTAAGGCGTAGACATCGGGGATGCGAATCATCTCGCGATCGCGTGAAATCAGCCCTTTCTTCTCCAACTTACTCAACACGCGCGTCACCGTTTCTCGGGCCAAACCACTCAAACTACTCAACTCGCGATGAGGGAGGTTTGGGATTTCCATTCCGCCGGTTTCATCCCGAGTTCCCTGGCCTTCCGCCAAAAAGAGGAGAATATCAGCCACGCGGGAGGTACTATCGGACTCCCGTAGGCGTAAGCGGCGGTTCACCTGACGCAGACGACGGCCCATCAACTGAGCCAAACGAATCCCCGCCAGGGGTTCCGTCTTCACTAAGTGGACAAAATCTTGGGCCGGCATATTACCAATGGTAGTCGGAGCGAGGGTAATCACATCCGTTGAGCGAGGGACTTCATCTAACGCCGCCATCTCGCCAAAAATTTCGCCACTCCCGAGAATGTTGAGAGTGACTTCTTTCCCGTCAATGTTATAGGTGCGGATTTTGGCCCAGCCTTCCAAAATGAAATAGACCGAACTTCCCCAGTCATTTTCCAAAAGCATGACCTGGTTTGGGGGATGAGTCCGCGTTACCACATGGGCAAGGGCATCGTCAACCATCCGTTCAGGTAAACCTGCAAAAAAAGGTGTCGCCCTGAGCTTTTTTTCAAGTTCGGGGTTCTGATGCGCTTCACGAGGGTGATACCGGTCTTCCATGAGGTCGTCACATATCGTTTGAAATCGGTCGAATCTGAAATGGCTTCCTAGAGCTAGGTAAACCTGTCGAGGCCCAAGGGTCGCAATCCATAACGGCTTCTCTATCCTAGATCAGCATGAGCGAGATAGATGACGCCGATTACGTTTTCTTGATCTTATCAGGCAATCGTGAGTTGAACGGTCTTTGGTCACGGTTCGTTCAGAAACGTTACACAGTCGGGCGATCGCATCCCGGAACATCTCCATTTTCCCAGTTTAGAGCCGAATCAGCCCCAACAAACGCTTAAAATTTTGGCATTGACTCGATGTCTGTACCCTTGACCCATTGCTGTGATCGATTGAACCCAACCTATGACTTCTCAACCTTTACCCCCGAAACGCCTTTTGGCCGAGATCGAGCAGCTTCTGGCTGAGTCTTCGCCTGAGATCGATGGCGATCGCACCCGCGAAATTTTACAACAAATGCGGGACTATCTCACAACTGTTGAGTCCGCTGAGGCCAGTTCTGAGGCCAGTTCTGAGGCCAGTTCTGAGGCCAGTTCTGAGGGGGTGGCCCCTGACTCGCCCCCAAACCTTCCCCCAGAAGAGGATTGGCGCGATCGCCTCCTACAACCGTTTCAAGAAGAACTCGACGGCTTACGCCAACATCGCAATCGTCTCGCCCAAGAAGTGGCCCGCCTAGAGAACTCCGCGTCTCCCTCAACGAGCGATCCTGAGATGGAATCCGAGTCCGTCTCCCCCTTGCTGAACCCCGAAGAACGTCGCCAACATCTGCAAGCGGTACAAGCGGAAGCCGATCGCCTCTTGATGAATCTCGATACTAATCTGCGAACCATCTTCGACGGAGTCACGGCGAATCTACAAGGCTATGAAACCTCCCTAACCCGTAGCATTCAAAACATCTACAACTTTAGTCAACAGGGAGAAGCCATTGTCGCCGCCTTGGTACACCAGTTAGGCGCTCGTTTAGACAGTACCCTGGAATTAGCCGATTCTCTCGATGCAGACAAAGCCCCTGAACTCGAAGCCGCCATCGAGGCGATCGTACAACAGCCGACCGATGAGGAGAGTCGTGAAGATACCCTGACATCTGATGAGTCGGAGTTAGGATCTGTTGACATCGATGATGCAGATAATATAGATGATGCAGATGAATCCCTAGATTCGAGTTTGGGCGATCGCCCTGACGACGCAGATCACCAAATTCCCGTAGCCTCCGTGATTTCTGAGTCGGATCTCAGCCCAGATGCTGATCTAGATTCTGACTCGGATTCTGATCTAGATTCTGATCCAGATTCTGATCCAGATTCTGACTCGGATTCTGAACTCGAAGCCCAAGAGAGTTCTTCAGAAACTGACCAATTGCCAACAAACATGGCAGAATTGGAGGAAGTTACTGAATCGGCTCAAGAGTGGCCGGATCCCGAGTCGTCTGAGCAAGAGTTGTCTGAAACTGACGCGGATCTGGCCGAGGACATCGAGGACGACGAACCGCTCGAACTCCCAGAGGTTCTTGATGATGATTTGCACCGGGAACTTGAGGAGGAACTTGAGGAGGAACTTGAAGACGAACAACACCAAGATGCTGAACTGGATTTGCTCGATACGGGACATTTACCCGATGAACCGACTGACGAACTGACTGACGAACTGACTGACGAACCACTCGACGAACCACTTGACGAACCACTTGACGAACCACTTGACGAACCACTTGACGACGCTCTGACTGAATCATTAGACTCTTCCTCCATGGCTTCTCCTGTTCCTGAACCTGACTCTAAACCATCAACGCCGCCCACCTCAGCAGCGGCGGATGATGATTTTGAGTCCTGGTTCAACCTCGACTCAGAACCGATGCAATGGTCGAGTGAACAAGCCGCGTTAGATCTCGAACAGGAGTTAAACCAATCGGTACAAGAGGGATTCCAACCCAGTCCCCGTCAACAGACGCAGAGCGATCGCAAGCGTAACAGCGTCCAGAGTCGCTCAACCGATCGCTTAACCCATACTGAGGCCGAGTCTGACAGTCCCAGCAACGACGATGGGGATGAGGATGATGACGACAGTGGCGAGACGATTCCCCAAAGTCGAGGTCATCCGCCTGTTGCGACAGAAACGATGAGGCGAGAGATATCCCCGCCATCTCCTGAACCGGATCTGTCTCCTGAAGAGGCGGCGATCGCAGCGGAGTTGGCGGAGTTTGTCGCGTCGTTTCAAGATTGGGATGAGTCAGAAGCCGATGAGTCAGAATTAAATAACTCTGAGTTAGATGACTCAGAATTAGATGACTCAGAATTAGATGACTCAGAATTAAATAACTCTCAGTTAGAGGCGATCGCAGACAATCCCCCGGTTCTCTCAGGAGATACGATTGGCGATCTAACCGATGCGATCGCCCTCATGGGGGGACGTTTAGACAACCTCAATGAGTCTGATGAGTCTGATGCGTCTGATGCGTCTGATGACGACGACATCATTGAAGATTCGATTGAAGATCTCGAAGACTCCCGCGATGAGTTTGAGGATGACGACATCATCGAGGATGATATTCTCGACGTCCCTGAAGACGAGGAGTTATCCCCAGATTGGTCTTCAATTCTCGACGATGACGACGATATCGAGTTAGAGGATGAGGCGTTCGGGGAAAAGGCGTTACTGGTTCAGGAGGATACGTCCTCAGACTCCCGCATCTATGTCGACTGCGAACCGGAGACTCGTCGCCAACTCGAATCAGATTTAGAAGAACTTGAACTTGAACAGCAATCGGAGGCGATCGCAGAAATCGATGAAGCCGATGAAGCTGATGAAGACTTAGAACCGTCATTGACGCAGATTTTAGATGAAGCTGATGAAGCTGATGAAGCTGATGAAGCTGATGAAGACTTAGAACCGTCATTGACGCAGATTTTAGATGAAGCCGATGAAGCTGATGAAGACTCAGATCCCTCTCAAGCCTCTGACGTAGAACTCGACAATGATGTTGAGGAGGTTGATTTAGAGGAGGTTGATTTAGAGGAGGATGCTGATTTTGGCGAAAATCCCTTTGTCTGGCGGGACGATGTAACGGATGATTGGGACGAGGCGACAAGTGAGGCGATCAGTGAAACGACCAGTGAGGTAACGGCTGATCCGCCACCGCTGGCGATCGCCGACTCACCGCCCCAGGGTATAGTCGCCAAACCACCCCCTGAGCGGCTCTCAGTCGCCCGTCAGCAACGACCAAAACCCGAAACTGCAAAATCTGGGCGAGTGCGGGTTCCGCCTCCCATTTGGCTCGAAAATAGCCATAATCGAGATTGGTATTTAGGCATTGATTGGAGCGATCGCGGCCTCTCCGCCAGCCTCAGTTGTGCCTATACCGGAACGGAGTATTGGCTGGGATGGCAAATCGAGGGAGAACGACACCCGTTATTTGACGTACCGGCGATCGCCCGACAGCAGCCCACCTCAGCCATGGCCGATTTCTTAGAAAATGCTCCTTTGGAGACGATGGCCCTTCCGAGTTGGCGAGTTGGCCTAGAAACGCGATCGCTCAGCGAGGGGATTATCTTTGATGAATTTGAGCAAGTCTTAGGGATTATGATCCCTTGGCGGAGTCGTCGGGGTGGCTTAGAACCGATGTTGGGGCGATCGCTCGACTATGATTTACCCCTCGTCAGTAGTCGCGACATCCTCACTCGCCTCTTCCGCCAACTCAGAACCGCCCAACTCTACCATCCCGGAGAACAACAACCGGCTGCGGATTTGCCCCCCTTTGCCCAACTCATCCCCAAATTGGGCGGTGTGATCATTCGCGAGGGACTCTCTAGTAACGACGCCTTTCGCTTCAATGTCCGAGAAGCCGCCCTAGAAGCCGGATTAGTACCTCGGCCCGATCGCCTTGGCTTTTGTCCGGCTCCTCTCGCGGCGTTACTGTCCGCCCTCGATGCGTCGTCAGTGGAGTTAGAGTCCGACTCAGACTCCCCTTCAGACCCCCCTTCAGACCCCCCTTCAGACCCCCCTTCAGATCCCAAACTCTCATCGCCGCCAACCCAGTCCCCCAGCCAATCCTGGGGCGTGGATACTCGGGAGCGGGGAAGTACCCTAGTGATGGTGGTGGGAGCCAGAGACATTGCTCTGGCCCCCTTCCAACTCAACTCAGAGTCCGCCAGTCAGCTTCCCGTTCCCCTGGGCCAACGAGGCCTCGCCTATGGCCATCGTGACTTCGCCGATGATCTCTTAATTCAGTTGATGTTTGCCCCCAATCCTGACTGGTGTCATGAGTTGGGGGTGATGGAATTGCAACAGTTACCCCGCTGTGGGGCCGCAGATCGGCAACATCGCATCGCCTTGCAACAATGGTTAGACGCAGACGAGGAACGCCAGGCGGCCCGGGAACTGGCTCGTCAGGTGTTGGCGGCCTTGCAACTGGGCGATCGCACTGACTTTGAACTGGCGGGCCGTTGGCGACGGATTCACCGCAGCCAGTTCGATGAGACGGTGTTAGTTCCCTTTTTTGAGCAACTCAACCAAGACTTTAATCAGTTTTTTAGTGAATTGGGCCTCTCTGTGCAAGGAATTTCCCGCGTTCTCCTCACCGGCGACTCCGCCAACGGACTCCTCGACATTGCATCCTGGCTCAACCATAAACTGCCCAACGCCGTTGTGGTGACGCAATCTCCGCCCTCAGCCTTATCCGCGATTACAGCCCGCAACACCCCCATTGCAACCGGGTTAGCCCAATTTCTCCACTATCCCCTCCATCGCCGCGATGGGGGACAGCAGTATAGTGATTTCTTCTTGTTGCGGGAACTCCTCGAAACGGTCCCGGATCAGCCTCTTTCCCGTCAGGAGGCGATCGCCCGCTTGGAACTCCGGGGGATTCACATCGGCGGGATTGAGTCTCGCATCATCGCCCTCTTACACAACCAACTCCCCCCAGGCCTCATCCCAACCCCACCCCAAGACGAATGGCTCACCCCGGAATCGCAGCAAGTTCCCTTTTATGGGAAACTGGCCACAACCCCCCTATTCCAGTTTTTCCCAGAGTCCAAAACCTATCAGATTCATCGTCCCCTGGCCCGACAGCTTCTGCAATATCTCAACCGCCTCACCGCAGAAACCCGTCAATCTTTTAGCGAACCCCTCTCGTTGCATCAGTCAACGGTGGAGGCCTAAGAGGAACAGTCAGAGGAACAGTCAGAGGAACAGTCATATCTAATCATTTCAGCTTCACCACCCTGTGCTATATGATAAATGGAGATTTTTCAGATTTTTCAATCTTTTGGCTGAATCTATAGCCATCGAAGATTGGCTTAGGACACTCTGAGTTAAGAGAGAATCCCCGACCTCTTGCCTCTTGCCTCTTGCCTCTTGCCTCTTGCCTTCTTATCCCCTATTTTTGGTACGATTCAGACCAACTTTTGCTATATGTCTTTATCTTCAGACCCCATGCAGAACGATCGCCATGATGACATTTTGGCGAAAGAACAAGCCTTTCACGATCGCTGGGCCGCCGGAATTGATGTAGACGGGATTCAGGTAGAAGACTACTTTGAAGCCTGTACCGCCCCGGAAAACCGCTTCATTCTTAAACAGTTGGGCAATGTCCACGGAAAACGCCTCTTAGATGTGGGTTGTGGGGCGGGCGAAAATAGTGTTTATTTTGGCACTCGTGGGGCGAACTGTGTCGCCAGTGATTACTCACCGGGAATGGTGGAGGTGGCCCTAAAATTGGCTGAACATAATGGGGTTCAGGTAGAAGGAAAAGTCATCAACGCCATGGATATTGACTATCCCGATGATACGTTTGATATTGTCTATGCGGCGAATCTCTTGCATCATATTCCCAACCCCATGATTGCTATTCAAGAGATGCACCGAGTTCTCAAACCTGGCGGAAAAATGTGTTTTTGGGACCCTCTGCGTCATAATCCGGTGATTAACGTCTATCGACGCATGGCAACGGATGTTCGCACCGACGATGAAACGCCACTACATATTAACATTGTCAAAGAGATTGAACCGCTCTTTTCCGAGACTCGTTATAACACCTTTTGGTTGGCGACGTTATGGATTTTTCTTCAGTTTTATTTAATTGAACGAGTGCATCCTAATGAGGAACGGTATTGGAAAAAAATTATTAAAGAACAGCAGCGACTAAAGCCTCTTTATACTCGTTTAGAACGCTGCGATCGCCTCCTTAAAAAGATTCCCGGCATGAAGCGAATGGCTTGGAATATCGCGGTTGTGGCTACGAAATAATACCCTAAATTAACGCCAAAATTTGATAAATTCTGATGTAAATCCTGATGGCTTCTCCCCTCTATTCCTTGGTTATTCCCGTGTTTAATGAGGAAGATAATCTCCCCGAGTTAGTGCAACGATTAACAGCGGTCACCGAGGCAGTGGGGCAGCCCTATGAGGTGTTATTTGTCGATGATGGCAGTGGCGATCGCAGTCTGGAACTTCTTCGCCATTATCAGACACAAAACCCCCAGTTTCGCTATCTCAGTTTTGCCCGTAATTTTGGCCATCAAGTTGCCGTGACTGGGGGCTTAAATTTCGTCTCGGGGAACGCCGTTATCGTCATGGATGCGGATTTACAAGATCCTCCAGAACTCATCCCCGAGTTACTGGAAAAATGGCAACAGGGCTATCAAGTCATTTATGCCCAACGCATCGCCCGTCATCAAGATCCTTGGCTAAAACGGCTGCTGGCGTATGGCTTTTATCGCGTTTTGCGACGCTTAGCCGATGTGGCGATTCCCACGGATTCGGGAGATTTCTGTTTAATGGATAAACAGGTGGTGGATTTACTCAATTCTATGCCCGAACGCAATCGCTATATTCGCGGTTTACGGGCTTGGGTGGGGTTTCGTCAAACTTCACTTCAGTTTAAGCGAGATCCTCGCTTCGCCGGTGACGTGAAATATACCTTTCGTAAGTCTCTGTCTTTGGCGATTGATGGAATTATGTCTTTTTCTAAGGTTCCCCTACGCTTCGCAACTTATCTGGGCCTCCTCGCCGCCGGAATTGCGGTGATAATGGTGTTTGCGGTTCTCTATTGGCGGTTATTTTATCCCGACTCGCCACTGATTGGGGCAACGATTATCACTATCGCGATTTTCTTTTTGGGGGCGGTTCAACTCGTCTGTATTGGTATTTTAGGCGAATATATTGGTCGCATTTACGAAGAAGTTAAAGGACGACCGTTATATACAATTAAAGAATTATCGATTAAACCCTAAATTCGTTTTCTCAAATCCTAAACCGGAACTCTCATCAATTCTTGATTATCCATCCTCCCTGCCCCTGTTTCGTTGTCCAGACTAACGGTAAAATGGAGGAAGTCTGCTTAATTTTAATGATATATCCCTTGTCATCTGTCAACACTTCGTTATCAAAGTTTATGAAAAAAACGGAACTCTTAAAACAAGTGGATGAATTAGCCCGAGAATGCGAAAACGTCACCACTCTCATCCATCAACTGCAACTTCCTCATATTAACGAAGGCCAGCGATCGCGGATTCTCACGGAACTCCTGGCCGCCTCCATCCACCTCAACCGACAATGTAATGGGGAGTTTCAGAAACTCGTGGCGACTGAGATTGAATCTCTCAACGGCTGATTCCCCCGAAACAACGAAAGAGGCTGTCCGAAGACAACCTCTTTCTGACGAATCTCCGATAGACTGTCATCTATCGTCTGAACTGGGGCGGAAGGATTCGAACCTCCGAATGGCGGGACCAAAACCCGCTGCCTTACCGCTTGGCGACGCCCCAACGAGTCAGCGATAACTATACTAACAACGCCCCCAGGGGATGTCAAGGGTTTTCGCGATTTTTTTTGCTACGGTGGAGATAAACTGTAGGAATGATGTGGCTCAAACCCTTGTTTTATGGGAATTTCACCGATGTCATCATTACTGAATTTACTCCAGTTAACCAGTCCAGCTTTACCGTTGGGGGCTTATAACTACTCCGAAGGCTTAGAAACCCTAGTCGAACAGCAACAGATTGCTGACGCGGCCCAACTGGGGCGTTGGTTGGAGATGGAGTTACAGTTTGGGGCGATCGCCGTCGAAGGGGCCATCCTCGTGCGAGCCTATCAGGCCCTGCTAAACTCAGATATCGCCACGTTAGTCTATTGGAACCATTGGTTAACCGCCAGTCGCGACAGCCGGGAACTGCAACAGCAAAGTTGGCAAATGGGCAATTCCCTGCTGCGTCTGTTGGCCGATTT
>NZ_JAWOCL010000255.1:0-23323 GCF_046483825.1 Sodalinema sp. | reverse complement strand
CGCCGTGACTCAAACAACAGTCAATCCAGCATAGCCGAAGTTCGATCGCGATCGCCCCGAGAATACCCTGACGGAAACTCCCCAGAACATCCGGAACAATGTTGAACCCTCAACCGTCGGGAACGGCCAGACCTTGCCGTCAACAGCCGTCATTCGCGGCGATTTAAGAAACAGGGAATCCCATTCTCGCGTTTTATCGGCAATTTTCAGGGAACGACTGGGCTATTTTTCTTAAGATCTTGCCCCCGCACAATCACTGATCCCGTCCCCATCATCTAGGGGAATTTACGGATAGGAATTCGTGATTCTACGGCACTACAATAAAGCCAGACATTACTTCTACCTTGCCATCATGGTCTGCGATTTACCCGGTGTAAACACCCTCCTTAGGGCGTTTACAGATATCCATACCGCCACGAAAACCGGAAAACTTAGCTTAACTCTTCAAGGAGAACAGTGGCATTACTACTTTCTCGACGGCCGCTTTCTCTTTGCCTCAGGCGGCCCCCATCGGGTGCGTCGTTGGCAACGGGCCTTAAATCGTCACTGTCCCCATTGGCGCATCGACATCCAGGGCGGAATCCCCAAGGGATTATGGGAATATCAACTTCTCCATCGTGCCGTATCGAGTGGTTCCCTCGAAGTCAGCACCGGCAAAGCCATTTTAGCCGCGATCGCCGCTGAAGTCCTCTTTACCAGCCTGCGGCCGACGGACATCACCTGTCAATGGACGCCCTCTCATCACCCCCCCCAGCATGAATCGCGACTGGCCTTATCCCCCAAAGAATTTCGGCGTTTATTTGACTCCGTTTTGGGGCTATGGCAACAATGGCAAGGATTGGGCTTAACCTACATTAGCCCCGATCACGCCGCCCTCTGGACGGGCAAAACTAGGGATTCTAAACACGCCTTAACCACCCGCTCGGCCCGGACCTTTTTTAACGGACAATATACCCTGTGGGACATTGCCCAACGGCAACGGCGATCGCTGAGTGATCTCACCCGCACCCTGCATCATTTTATCAATCAAGGAACCCTACAACTGCGAGATATCGGCGATTTACCCTCACCCATCGAACAAATGCAGATGGTGGCCGCCGCCGTCGCGCCTCCTCGTCGTACCATTGCCTATATTGACGACAGTGCCACCGCTGGGGCGTATCTGCGCCAGATTATCGAGCCACAAGGGTTTGAATTGATGTTTATTCAAAACCCATTACAAGACTTACCCCTATTATTAAAACAACAACCGGAATTAATTTTTTTAGATCTAAATATGCCCTTGATTCACGGTTGTGATTTCTGTAGCTTCTTACGCAAAACCTCTATTTTTCAGGCCACCCCCATTGTTATCCTAACCAACAGTGATGGAACCGTCGATCGCCTTCGCGCCAACATCTCTGGGGCCTCAGAATTTCTCGCTAAACCGGCCCAACGGCGGGATGTACTACAAGTCCTCGATAAATATATTCAGTCGATGCCCCTGACCTCGGCCAACGGGCAATTGTTTAACAGCCATCGCTCAACTGTCGGATGAACTGTACGATGAACTGTACGATGATCTTGATGCTAGGAGTCAGGATGTTGCCCTTATGTCTATCGAGAAGTCTATCGAGTTCAACCGCGATCGCATCATCGTCAACGCCTCGGACATGGCCGCGATCGAAACACGCCTCTTTGACGCCGGATTTCCCGTGGCCGCCCTCATGGAGAAAGTGGCCGGCCGCATCGCCCAATGGCTCAGCCAGTGGCTGCAACAGACCGCCAACGAGTACCCCAACCGGCCTCAGATTGGGGTACTCGTTGGCCCCGGTCATAATGGCGGCGATGCCCTCGTTGTAGCCCGAGAATTGTGGTTACAGGGCTATCCCATCTGCCTCTATCGCCCCTTAGACAAAGCCAAATCCCTCACCCAAGCCCATCTCAACTATGCCCAATCCCTGGGGATTCCCATCCTTGATACTTACGACGATCTCAAATCCTGCCATCTCATCCTCGATGGCCTATTTGGCTTTGGGCAAACTCGCCCCCTAGAGGGAGACTTAGCCCAACTGGTGACCTGGCTCAACCAACAGCCGCAACCCTGTATTAGCATTGATATTCCCTCAGGCCTGCACACCGATACCGGGGAGGTGTTAGGGGTGGCCCTGCGGGCCGAGGTGACCCTTTGTTTAGGACTCTGGAAACGGGGACTCCTTTGCGATCGCGCCCTGGAGTATGTCGGCCAAGTCCAACGCATCGATTTCGATATTCCCCAAGCTGACATCGAAGCGGTTTTAGGTCCATCTCCGGCCTGGCAACGAATCACCTCAGATTGGGCCAAACAGGCTCTCCCCCTACCTCGCGCCCAATCAACCCATAAATATCAACAGGGCCATCTGTTACTCATCGCCGGTTCAGGTCAATATGCCGGTGCTGCCATCTTAGCGGCCTTGGGAGCGCGAGCCAGTGGCGTGGGCATGGTGACTCTCGCGGTTCCTGAGTCTCTTAAACCGCTCCTCAATGCCCAACTTCCCGAAGCCTTAGTCCTCAGCTGTCCCGAAACCCCTGACGGGGCGATCGCCCAACTTCCCTCAGACATCGACCTCAGCCGCTATGATGCGATCGCCCTCGGTCCAGGCCTAACCCAAAACAGCCCCTCTTTACTCCAGCAAAGCCTTCAACATCGCGCTCCCCTCATTCTCGATGCCGATGGTCTAAATCTCCTGGCCGCCGCCTCAGACTGGCAACAGGGACAACCCGAAACGACATTTTGGCGTAACCACCCCCTCATCCTCACCCCTCATCCCGGAGAATTTCGCCGCCTCTTTCCCAACCTATCTCAGCCCTCTCCCCCTGAGGCCGCCCAACAGGCCGCCAAACAGTCCGGGGCCATCTTAGTGCTTAAAGGAGCGCGAGTGGCGATCGCCACCCCCGAGGGCCAGGTTCACATGAACCCCCACAGTACCCCCGCCCTAGCCCGAGGTGGCTCAGGAGATGTCCTAACCGGGCTAATCGGGGGGCTAGTTGCCACGGGAGCGCGTCAACAGCATCCCCTCCCATCCCTCGTCGCCGCAGCGGTCTGGTGGCACGCACAAGGGGCGTTACAGGCTCAAAAACAACGGAGTTCCCTGGGGGTGGATGCCTCGACGTTGGCTCAAACTCTTCCCGATGTTCTCGGCCGTGAACGTTAAATAAGACTCGCTAGGATAGGGGGAAATTTAATTAACCCATCAAGAGATCATGATATTTAAAGTCCTACAACGGTCTACGCTGACCCTGGTGACGCTGATGAGTCTGACGTCGAGCGGTTGGCCCCCAAGAGCTGACGATACCCAGGCCCTGATTGAACGTTGGCAAACCCTGGAAAATAGCTGGGAAGAGGACTATTCCGAGTATTTTGGCCGCTCTCTGAGCGATCGCCCTCCGGTGTTTGAGGAGATGATTGAGATATTGGCCCAACAATCGCTGGCCAATCGTCAAACCTCAGCCATTCTCTATGCGATTCCCCATGACGAGGAATTAGAACTGATTTTAGCCACCTCAAGCGGGGTGGCGGTTCAGGTTCGGGTTCCGGTGACGCAGCAGGAACTACTCGCTCAGGCCCGCGAGTTTGAACATGAACTGATTAACCCGAGACGACGTCGCAGCACCGCCTATAAGACGGTAGCCCAACAACTCTACGATTGGCTCGTCGCCCCGTTAGAGGAGCAACTTGAGGCCGAGGGGATTGAACAGATTATTTTCTCCTTAGGGGAAGGCCTACGCACCTTACCGATGGCCGCCCTTCATGATGGTGAGGGCTTTTTGATTGAACGCTATAGTTTAGGGAGGATTCCCGGCTATCTGTTGATGGACGCTGAACCGCGATCGCTGCAACCGGCCCAAGTCTTAGCCATGGGAGCCTCCCAGTTTTCCGATGCTGCCCCCTTACCCGCTGTTCCCCTGGAACTCGCCTCGATTGTGCCACGACTCTGGCAGGGCAACAGTTTCCTCAATGACGGATTTACGGTGGCCAATTTGCAACACCAACGCCAACAAGGAAACTACAGTATCGTCCACCTGGCGACTCATGCTCAGTTTCAACCGGGAGACGCCGACAACTCCTATCTGACGTTCTGGGATCAACGAGTCTCCCTGAATCGCCTGGGGGAGTTAGATTGGACGAGTCCTCCAGTGGAGTTATTAGTCTTGAGTGCCTGTTCGACGGCTCGGGGCGATACCCAGGCGGAGTTGGGGTTTGCGGGATTGGCGGTTCAGTTGGGGATTCCCACCGTATTAGCCAGTCTTTGGGCCGTCAGTGATGTGGGAACCCTGTTACTGATGACGGAGTTTTACGAGCAACTGAAAACCGCCCCCAATCCGGCGGTTGCTCTGCGTCGTAGTCAATTAGCGGCCCTGCGAGGGGATTTGGACTTTACGCCCCCACCGATGAGCGATAATTTACCGGCAGGAACCTTAGTGGGGTCTCCTTTGCCTGAGAATGTAGAGCGTTTCGATGTCTCTCATCCCTACTACTGGTCAGCGTTCACCAATATCGGAAATCCTTGGTAGTATTGGGGGTTAGACGGAGGTTTCTCGGATTTCGGTGGACAATTCTCGACCTGGCACATTGACAGGCCGCATCCGTCGGTTCAAGATTAAGGTTATTCACTGATTGTCGATTAAGCGATTAACGGACTTGGAACCCCCGTCCGGTAATTTTTTACAAAACACTTGACAAGGAAAAGGAGTTGTGTATGTGGACTGCGATCGCCGTTGGGATATTAGCATTTATCTTTTCGAGCTTTGTTGAGTATTGGATTCATCGGCTGATGCACCATTCTCCTCGTTTCGGGGAACGTCACCGAGATCATCATCGCCGCAACGAAGGACAAGGCGTTGTTTGGGAGTTTCGCGATTATGTCAAAGGTGCGGCGATCGCCATGCTGTTACCCTTCGCCATTTCCCTCAATGTCGGCTTGGGTTGGCTGATTGGGGCCTTAGCCTTTGCCCTCTTTTCCGCCTACGCTCACCAGTTACAACATGAGAACCCCAGAAAATGTTTCTGGATGTCGATGCCGGTTCATTACGTCCATCACAAATATCAGATGTGGCATCACAACTTTGGCTTAGCCGTCGATTGGTGGGATTACGTCTTTGGAACCTATAAAAAAGTTGATTGGCTCGCCGACGAAGATCCCCAAGTTCCGCAACGGGGCTACTTAGAATTGCAATGGTGGTAAGTGGTGTTAGTGATGGTATCGTAGTCGCCATCTAACCATCGCCATTTCAAGTTGAAACCCGACGTTCAACCGAACTTCAACCGAACGTTCAAGCAAACGTTTAATCTGTTTAAGGAGTCATATCTGATGAGTATTTTACAAGAAGCCAAAACCCATTTTGAGGCGAGTCATCAACATCCCATCAATCAGGTGTTGCACCATATCACCAACTTTTTAGCCCTTTCTGCTATTGGATTGTTATGGTTTAATCCCAAAATTAGCATTGTCTTTTTGGTGATTAGTCAAATTTTTGCCTGGGGCGGTCATGCCGTATTTGAGAAAAATCACCCCGCCTTTTTTAAGTATCCTGGCATTACCATTTTGGCGTCATTTGCCTGGTCATTTGAACGCTGGTTTGGCTTTCGTCAGTTGCTCGTGAAAGGCGATCGCAACCCCGTTTAATGGAGGCTGGGGCAATAGTATGTGCCAATTATGTGCCAATTAAAAATATGGCACAAACAGCCCTCTAGCCGTCCCATTAAGCTGCTCAAAAGTGACCCAACAGGGGCAACCTTGTTATCTGCCAGAAAATCCGCTATCTTCAGATAGGCTTTTTGCAAAACCGACTCCTATCTTAAAGGTTTTGTTAGAATCCTGGCATTCATTTTCATTTATTCCATTTTCACTGGACAGAACAACATTATGTACGACGGACTTTTAGTCATCGATGCCGACGCACACAAAGTCGAGAATCCGATGATTTTCCGGGACTATGTCGATCCCGCCTATCGTAACCGTATTGGTATGATTGTCGATCGCCTCGGCGATCAGCGCGCTCGCGTGATGGATTACAACCCCGTCACCGGAACCACCGACTTACCCCGGATTTTCCCCAAACCCGAAGGCTTCGGAAAAGGTGGCTTCCGCACCCTGCACCCCGAAACCACCCTCGGCGCCTTGTTTAACAGCCGCCGCATCCAAGACATGGACCAAGAAGGGGTTGACGTTCACGTCATTTACGGAACCTTTAACCTCACCTTCTCCAGCATCTTCGACAAAGACCTGGCCGTCGCCTTGTGCAAAGCCTACAACGACTACATGGCCGAAGATTGCCGCAAATGGGGCGATCGCCTCAAACCCATCGGCGTCGTTCCCCTGCAAGACGTCGATGAAGCGGTCAAAGAAATGTATCGCTGCGTCAACGAACTGGGTATGGTTGGCGTGGCCACCTCTCCCAACATCCCCATTCCCCACCCGGCGGCCCCCAACGCCTTCCCCGAAATCCGCACCTGCAAACATATCAGCCACCCGGACTTCTACCCCATCTTAGAAGCCGCCGTCGATCTCGACATCGCCCTCGGCTTACATGGTGGACCCGGTTCCGACATGGTGGGTGGAATCGCCGATCATATGGAAACCTTTGTCCTCAACCACATTTTCGTCCAGCGCAACCAGCAACAAATGGCCATGGCGCGGATGGTGTTTGACGGTGCATTTGAGAAATTCCCCACCCTGCGGATTGGCTTCGTTGAAGGCGGTTGCGGTTGGCTTCCTGACCTCTCCCACTCCTTCCACGAACATTGGGAAAAACGGATTCGTGACTTCGATCCCAAAAACCCCTACCAACCCTCTTTGCAAGAAGTCACCCAACTGATGATCAAAGAACGGGGGAACAGCGTCAATATCTTCAGCCAGGTGAAAAACCTGTTTGATATGTTGTGGACGAAAGAAAAAGACCCCCGCAACATCGACGACGCCAGCCTCTACGAACATTACGATTTACGTCATCGGGACCCGATGGAGTACTTTGAACGGGGACAAATTTTTGTCACCTTTGAGTCTGACGATCCCGGTCCGGCCTATCTTCCCCAAGCCATGGGTGAAGTGGGTAAACGAGTGGCTTGTTTCTCCGGCGACTATGGTCACTGGGATGGTGTCCTTCCTAACTGCGTCCGCGATGCAGCGACGGTGGCGGACTACGATCGCGACCACCTCGCGGCCCTCCTCGGTGGAAATGCGTTAGACCTGTATGGCGATCGCCTCCGCAACTCCATTACCAACGTCCAAGAAGCCACGGTGACCGCCTAGAGACTCGGTTTCATCGTTCTGATCTGGTTTTGATCTCGGTTTGATGTTGCGATCGCGCTCATCATCTTAACCCGATCCCGAAAACCCCTCGTCTTAAACCCGATGAGGGGTTTTTCTCTGGTTTTTCTCTGATAATTGCCATATCAAGCAGGACATCCGCTATAATCGGGCTACACCCGTTCAACAGTCCCCGTTTAACAGTCCCCGTTTAACAGTCCCCATTTAACGTTGAACCGGAATTACATTAATCTATTAGAGAGGGTTGCTAAGATGGCAAACAATTATAGCTATGACCTACGCCAAAAAGTAATTAAGGCCATTGAAATCGATGGAATGAAAAAGTGTGACGTCAGTGAAGTCTTCGGGATTAGCCGCAATACCATTCATCTCTGGCTCAAACGCAAAGCCGAGACCGGAGATTTTCGCCCCCGAGACTATCGTCCACCCGGTCATAGTCATAAGATTAAAGATTTGGACAATTTTCGCGCCTTTGTCGAAGAAAATGCCGATAAAACCCAAGCACAAATGGCTGAATTATGGCCCGATGAAATTAGTCCGAGAACCATCTCGCGTTGGCTGAAAAAACTGGGATTCGTTCGGGAAAAAAATCTCTGGGTTTTGAAGAAACAGTCCAAGTCTAATTCAAACTAGAGCGTGGTGAACCCGAAACAGGCTCTCGAAAAACAGGCTCTCGAACAGCGGCGTTCGGGGGCCGATCTCCCCTGTTCACTCTCAACTTAATTCAAGAGGCTAGAGATCGCCCACCCCAGTAGCCAGAGACTGAACACAATCCCCGCCACAAGGACGAGCACCAAAACGACCACCACCGACACCAACAATAGGGGATTCACCGGTTTACGAGACGCGGGACTGGGAGTATCCAAATGAGCCTCCAGCAGCCGCATATTGCGTAGATTGGCCTTCCAAGTCGCGTCAAAAATATCGCCGAGGACTGGAACCACTCCAACTAGGGTTTCTAGCAAGATATTGGAGAGCATCTTCAGCAGTACAGATTTAGAAATCCCCAACTGAAGCGCATTGACGACAATATAGACTGACAACACAGCACCAGCCGCATCTCCCCAAGCCGGAAACAGTCCCAAAATCGGATCAAGACCAATGCGATACCCTGTACCGGGAATGGGAATCGACTGATCGAGGAGATAACTCAGACGCTGTAAGCGATTCACCTGACTCCCTTCGGGGTGAGAGGCTGGCTTCGGCTTCGAGTCGGTGGGGTTGGTCATATCAAGAGGCTACGCTAGGAAGATGGCGTTGAGGTCTTAGGGACTGGGCCTTGTCTACAAGTCTGCCACAGGCGGAGAATTGTCCACAGATTTCGAGTCCCCTAAGTTAAAATCAACAGGTCAACAGACTCAAGTCTCAATCTCAAACATCCATGTCTATTTTTGAAAAAATCTCCAGCGCCCTCAACGATCCCAACTTACAGGCGAACGTGGGACAAATTGGCGGGATTATTAGCACCCTTCAGGAGAGTGGCGGTCGTGAGGGACTCAATACCAACACCAGCCAGGTTCTGCTGTCTCTTGTCG
This sequence comes from Sodalinema sp., assembly GCF_046483825.1. NCBI lineage: Bacteria > Bacillati > Cyanobacteriota > Cyanophyceae > Oscillatoriales > Oscillatoriaceae > Sodalinema > Sodalinema sp. Next base: position 14,499 of record NZ_JAWOCL010000255.1, on the reverse strand, counting down.
GTAAACAAGTTCAGTCTAGCCTTAAATCGAAATCCGATCGCGAGGGAACCGGAACCGTCCAAACCCTAATTGAACAGTTTGGCGGAACTCAATCGAGTCTCGAAGCCGTACAAGCCCTACTCTCGCCCCAACAGCAGCAAGAGGTGGTTTCTGAAGCCAGCCAAAAAACGGGGGCGAATCCCAACCAAATTCAGGCGCTATTGCCTATCTTTGTACCTCTGGTCTTAAATCTCCTCAAATCGGGAAATCCTAACCAAGATCCCCAAGCAGGCGACAACCCAGTTCTGATGGACTTCCTCTCTGGCGATGGCGGAATCAACATTAGTAACGCCATTAGTCTCGCCAGTCAGTTTCTCAGCCGTTAGCCGCCGACTGGGTCAGGACGGCCAAAAAATGTCCCCCAAACCGATTGGCTGGGGGAAGTAATTTTAGAAGCGGGTTAAAAGCGGGTGACGCGATTCGAACGCGCGACATTCACCTTGGCAAGGTGACGCTCTACCACTGAGCTACACCCGCAGAACGCTCACTTGCGTTTGCGTGTTTACTATCATGGCAAAATTGTCAGGGGATGTCAACCCCTTAAGGCAATTTTTTTTGAAATTTTTGGAAATTTTCTGAGATGGCCGGTGACGAGGGAGTAGAAGCCCCTGATTCTCCACCCGTTTCAGCCCTCACGGGAACCTCAATGGAACTGTTGGGCGTAAAACTGAGCGTAGCGTCCATCGGCGGCCAGGAGTTCGGAGTGGGTTCCCGACTCAATCAGTTGTCCGCGTTCCATGACCAAAATGCGATCGGCGCGGCGGACCGTGGCCAGGCGGTGCGCGATAATCAGAACCGTACGATCGCCGGTAATCCGTTCTAAGGCCTCTTGCACCAGAGCTTCTGATTCCGAATCCAGGGCTGAGGTGGCCTCATCTAAAATCAGGATACTCGGATCGAGGAGGACTGCCCGCGCGATCGCCAACCGTTGCCGTTGTCCCCCAGATAGGGTGACGCCCCGTTCCCCCAAGAGAGTAAAATAACCATCGGGGAGTTGGGAAATAAACTCATGGGCGTTGGCCACCTTCCCCGCCTCAATCACCTCTTCGAGATCGAACTCCTCCCGGCCAAAAGCGATATTTTGGGCCACGGTTCCCGCAAACAAAACCGTATCCTGTGGCACAATGCCAATTTGTCGGCGTAAACTCTTGAGCGTCACCTGGGCCACATCCACCCCATCGAGGAGAATTTGACCCTGTTGAGGCTGATAGAAGCGGGGAATGAGATTGATGAGCGTTGATTTGCCAGCCCCAGACGCCCCCACCAGGGCGATGGTTTCCCCAGGGAGAATCAGCAGATTCAACGTCTCTAACACCCAGACGGGAGACGGAGTATCCGGCGAACCATAGGCAAACGACACCTGAGAAAACTCAATCTTGCCCGTCACCGGCGGCAGGGCGATCGCCTCGGGGGACTCCCGGACCGACGGCTGAAGATGCAGTAACTCAAACACGCGATCGACCGACGCTTCTCCCTGCTTAAACTCGTTGTAATTACTGGTCACGAGAGAGATCGGATCAATCAACATGGCCACCGCCGCAATATAACTGACAAAGCCGCCACCCGTGAGATGTCCCTCGGAGATTTGCCAGGCCCCCAAGTAGAACAACAACAGCACACTCATGGCTTCGAGGAACCCCACCACCACAAACTGGAGTGCCTTGAGTTGTTCGGCGATGTATTTGGTGCGACGGTTGAGATCCGCCGCTTGAGAAAAGCGATGATTGGCGTAGTCTTCAGCGGCGAATCCCTGAACTAAACGCATCCCGGCGAACAATTCCGTCAATAAGGCCGCCAAATTCGAGATTTGGGTTTGACTGCGACGGGAGACTTTCAAGAGGCGATCGCCAAAACCAGCAATCAACCCAGCCATAATCGGGGCAATCAGAAACGTCGCCAGCGTCAACTGCCAATTCAGCCATACCATATAGCCGAGAACCACCAACAGTTGCAAAACACTGGGGAGGAACTGATGAAAGACCTTGTTCACCACCTCACCGATGCGATCGATATCTTCCGTGAGGCGATAGGAGAGATCCCCGGTTTTGGCCGTGGCAAAATAATCCAGACTCAACCGTTGCAAATGAGCGTAGGTTTGACAGCGTAAATCAAACGCCGTCGCAAACGCCGCCCGGGCCATCAACGCATCCTGTCCATATTGAACCGCCCCTCGAACCACAAAAATGACCGCACTCCAGGCCGCCAATTGTGCGATCGCCCCCACATCCCCCTCACCGATATATTCAGCAATCCGTCCCGCCAGCCAGCCGAGAAGGGGCCAAAACAGCGTAAATCCCAACGTACAGGCGATCGCTGCCACAATCACAGAGCGATGAGGCGACAAATAAGGCAACAACAGCCGGTAACTCGACGGCGATGAAGACGGCGATGGAGAAGATAAGCTCAAAAGAGGTATCAAACCAAAAAACATCCCCTTGATTTTAGGGGATCTTATCGTTGCGTCACATCACAGTCCCTCAAGGCCTCGGCGATCGTCTTCAAACTCACCGGTTTCGTCACAAACCCCACCATTCCCACCGCCTCACAAGCCTCCTCATACTCGGGTAACACATTCGCCGTCACCGCAATCACCTGAGGCCGTTGTGGCGGGGACCATTCCGCAAAAATACATTCGGTGGCCTTAATCCCATCCATCTTGGGCATCTGAATATCCATCAGAATCACATCGTAAGCTGTTTGACGGACCGCTTCAACCGCTTCGAGGCCATTATTCGCCACATCGGCCTCATATCCCAACCGTTTCAACAACCGTAACAGCACCTTTTGATTGACGAGATTATCTTCCGCCAAAAGTATGCGTAACGGGTGTTGCTGGCTAAAGGTATCATCCATCATTGGGGAAGGAGTCAAAACAACCACAGCTTAAAAAGACAACTCCTACTGTACACCAATTGCTTAGTCGGCCTGGAGGAATAAGCCTGCCCCAAGACCATGAATTTGAACACCAACGTTGAAGACTTAGCCCCATCGAGCAACCCACCTAACTGAACAGAAACTCAGTGTTTTCCACCGCTGCGACATTGGCCGCCACCAAATCCGTTTCCGCCTCCGAGAAGTTATCACCCACCTGTAAACTGGGGACATCGGCCGTTGTCGCCGCCACATAAACCGAGAAACCCGGAGACTCGGCCGCCAACACATTATCCAACAGCCGCACCTGATCCGGATCCGGAATTTGCGTCCCGGCGCTGATCAATAACGACCCGGTCATATTATCAGCACTAAAGCCGCTAACCGTATTTTCCTGAATCAGTAAGTTTTGGAAATTACCCGTCCGCAAGGTAATTCCCCCATCCGTTCGTCCTCGGCCCGCGCCCGACTCTCCATTAATGGTATTCCCTGAGACCGTGATATCCTCCAGAGGATTCCCCTCATCCTCAGTTCCTGAGAGTTGAATTCCCGATCCTCCCTCAGCCGCAACATTGAGGGTATTATCCGAGAGGGTGCTACCAATGAGTAAATCCGCCACGATCGCGTCACTCTCGGCTTCAGTCCCAACGGCATCCACCACATTTCCCGTCACCGTAGCATCACTCAAGGTACTCAAACTAATGCCAACCCCTTCGATGTTATTGAACTGATTATCAGCAATCCTGACCCCAGTCCGGCGTTCATCAGGACGCACCGACAGTCCCACCTCTTCAAAGACATTATTAACGATGCGTAGATTGTTACCGGTGTTGTCTGCATCGACACCTTCACTAAAGCTGAAGCCATCCAAGGTGACACCATTCGCATTCACTTCAACGGTGGCGGTAATTTCCGATTCATCACTACGACTCTCCTCGCCAGCCGTCCCAGCATTAGCCCCGAGTAACGTGACCGACTCCGATAGATTGAGGGCCTCGCTATAGGTTCCGGGAGCAATGCGAATGGTATCTTGACCATTGCCCACACTCACATCATCATTATTGCCAATTTCCTCATCATCCAAAGCATCGACAATCCGACCATAGACCCGAACCGTCCCGGAATTTCCGGCATCCGTTTCGATGCTGATATCTAAATAGGTGCTGTTATCATCAAAGGCACTCACCCCGCCACTGGTGAGGGTAATCGTCCCGTCACTCTCAATGGTGATGGCATCTTCGAGCGTCTCACCCTCGTCGGTTTCGACCCCAACAATGCTGAACCCTTCAGCCTCTTCAGCCGCCACCTGGCCAATTACCCCCGCACTGTTGGCCACCAGGAGTTCCGCACCTCGTAGCTGTGGTGTGGTCGTCAAGTTAGCATCGGGATCAGCCTCCTCTTCCTCATCATCATCATCGCCGCCGCCTGGGTCATCCTCAATATCATCAAAGTTCGGTAAATCAGCAAAATCGGGGGCAAACACGCCCTCGGTGAGATTGGCGACCGGAACACCAGGCAGAATAGCAATCACCGAGTCTGAGTCGCGACGAGTAATCACCGCATCATTGACGTTAAGGCCAGTTCCCTGATTGATATCGATATCCTCGAAGGTGAGAAGTCCTCCCAGGAGTAGGCGATCTTCTTCGGCACTATTAAAGTCCAAAATGATATCTAACCCCGGTTTATCAATCAGGACAAAATTATCGGCCCCCCGGCCCCCATGAAGGGTGTTATTTCCCTGACTACCGACGAGGTAATCATTCCCCTGGCCGCCAGCGAGGAAATCATTGCCGCGATCGCCAAACAGGGTATCATCGCCCTGATTCCCAAAGAGAAAATCATCCCCCTGTCCCCCTCGGACAATGTCGCTACCATCGCCGCCAGCGATGGTGTCGTCATCGGAATTGCCAAACAGGGTATCATCCCCATCATCGCCAAAGATGGTATTGCGGCCCTCGCCGCCGGTCACCAAGTCATTGCCACGACCGGCATAGATCACATTCGCCCCGGATACACCGGCGATGGTATCGTCACCGGCATTGCCAAAAATCGTATCATTGCCATCATCCCCCGACAGGTAATCATTGCCGGGGCCACCCACGATGACATCACTACCGCGACCGCCAAACATTGTGTCGTTGCCATCATCACCGATGAGGGTATCATCACCACGATTTCCCGCCAGAATGTTATCGCCCTGTTGTCCGTAGATTAAATCATTGCCATCAGCCCCTCGGATTAGGTCATTTTCCAAACCGCCCAAGATGGTATCGTTGCCAAGACCGCCGACGATGATATCTTCACCAGGGCCACCGGCGAGGACATTATTGCCGCCTGTACCAACGATGGTGTCATTGCCCTCAATGCCACGGATAATATCATCACCGGTTCCCCCAACCAGGGAATCATTGCCTTGAGCTCCGACGAGGGTATTCTGTCCCGATTCTCCGAAAATGACATCATCGCCGTCATCTCCGGACAGATAATCATTACCCGCCCCCCCAAAGAGAGTATCGTTGTCCTTGCCTCCAAAGAGACTGTCATTCCCCTCATTGCCGAATAAGACATCCTCACCGGGGCCTCCCGCTAGAATATCGTTCCCGGCTAAGCCAAAAATGGTCCCGTTCCCCGCGCTCCCGACAATCGTATCGTCCGCTTCGGTGCCGCTAAACAGGCTATCCTCTTGCTCTAAGGCAACATTCAGTCCAACCATGTCAAATACTCTCTCACACTTGGTTTCCCACAGGTCGATTGCCTTGCTTGTCTTGATGGGTTGACAGACAAAGCACAGAGATCCGGGGCGGGGAACCCTAACACGTTAACACGACGTGCTACATTGCTGTTGGGTTGCCGATCGCCGCCATCAAATTCTAGCCGCTTCTGGGTCATGTTGGGTTTTAAACGTCCCTTGACGGAGATATTAACCGATTGGCCGGGCAGAGACTTTGATAGATTTAAATTTTGGCTTGTTTGTACTATGTTCGTTGTCTGACTGGGGGAATTTTTAGCCGTGTCTCATCCGACTTCTATGCCGTTTCACCTTAATCCGATCCACTTTGGTACCGATGGTTGGCGCGGAACCATCGCCGCTGATTTTACCTTCGAGCGGGTGGCCCAGGTGGCTCCCGTGGCGGCGGCGGTGTTAGACCGTCATTATGGCCCGACGGCGCGATCGCGTACAGTGGTGGTGGGCTATGACCGTCGTTTTATGGCCGAGGATTTCGCCCAACTCGCGGCGGATTGCCTCGTCGCAGCGGGGTTTGATGTGCTGTTATCGGAGTCCTACGCCTCCACGCCGGCCTTCAGTTGGGCGGCCCATCATCGCGGCGCGTTGGGGGCCATTGTGATGACGGCCAGCCATAATCCGGCTCGCTATTTAGGCTTAAAAGTCAAAGGAGGCTTTGGCGGCTCGGTTCCCCCGGAAATTACCCAGGAAATTGAGGCTCAACTCAAGGCCGGAAACCCAGTCACGGCCGAGACGCCGGGAACCTTAACCCACTTCGATCCCTGGACGGAGTTTTGCGCGGATTTACGCACCAAGGTGGATATCGAGGCGATTCGTCAGGTACTTGAGTCGGGCCAATTAACGGTGTTTGCCGATGTCATGCACGGCTCAGCGGCGGGGGGATTAGCCAAGATTTTAGAGGCGCCGATTGAGGAACTCAACAGCGATCGCGATCCCCTCTTTGGCGGAGGCGCGCCGGAACCGCTCCCGAAGAACCTGGCCGGGTTGTTTGAGGCCATTAAAGACCATCGTCTCCATAGTCAGGGATTAGCCGTTGGCATCGTCTTTGATGGCGACGGCGATCGCATTGCCGCCGTCGACAGTGAAGGCAATTTCCTCAGTTCCCAGGTGCTGATCCCCATTTTGATGGAACATTTGGCGCAACGAAAGGGACTCTCGGGGCAAATTGTCAAAACGGTGAGTGGTTCAGACTTAATCCCGCGCTTGGCCCAACTTTATAACTTACCCCTGCTAGAAACCCCCATTGGCTTTAAATATATCGCCGATATCATGCTCTCCCAGGATGTCCTCCTCGGTGGCGAGGAATCCGGGGGAATTGGCTATAACACCCATATTCCCGAACGAGATGCGCTGTTGTCGGCGTTGTATGTCCTAGAGGCGGTGGTGCAGTCGGGTAAGGGCCTCGGCTTGCTGTATCGGGACTTACAGGAGAAAGTCGAGTTTGTCTCGATGTATGACCGGATTGATTTGCCCCTAGCCAGTATGGCGGTGCGTCAGGCCCTCGTCGATGAGTTAGAACAGCGTCCGCCGGCCACCATCGCGCAGAAAGCCGTGGAGAGTTGCCAAACCACCGATGGCTATAAGTTCCGTCTCGCCGATGCCAGTTGGCTATTGGTGCGCTTTAGTGGCACAGAACCGGTGTTACGGCTTTATTGTGAAGGACCGAGTGCCTCCGAGGTGCGTCAAACCCTGCATTGGGCCAGAGATTGGGCGAAAGGGGTTGAAGCCTCGATGGCCTAGGCTTTAGGTTCGCCTGGGGGTTCGGGGAGTTTTCCCCGGCGATCGCCCCTGGGTTTTCGCCAACACCGCCACGCCGGCGACAGCAATCTGAGACTGTTTCAGAACTGCCAAGGCTTCTTGGGTTGTGCTGCCGGTGGTGTGAATGTCGTCGAAGAGGAGAACAGGCTGTCGGGGTGGACGACGTTGAAAGGCTGGCCCCAGGGCGATCGCATTCTGCAAGGTCTGTTGACGCTGTTGAGGGGTTAACTGGAATAGGGCTTGGGTGTTTTTAACTCGTTTTAGCCCCTTAGCGGCTAAGGGAAAGCCGGTTAAATCACAAAAATACCGCGCCAGACGTTCGGCTTGATTAAAGCCCCGTTGTCGCTGTTTATCCGGGTGCATGGGGATGGGAACGACAATGAGGGATTGAGGCAAACTGGGGGACTGTTGCCAGGCTTCGGCGATTCGATGGCCCAGGGGCCGCGCCAGTTGGGGGTTATTCTCATATTTAAGGGCCGCGATCGCCCGTTTGAGGGTTCCGCTATAGGTTCCCCAGGCAAATAGGGGCAAATCTCCCCGCCACTGGCCACAAGGATGACGCTGGCGACAGTCGTCGAGGCGACGTTGACAGGCGACACAGAGTTCTTGTCCCTCCAGGGGGCGATCGCACAGGGGACAGTTGGGACGTAAAACCAGGTTGAGAAGGGAATCGAGTAAACGCACCAGGTCAAAACTTTTGCCAACTTAGGGATTATATCACTTAAAAAACTGGCGGCAGTTCTTCGGGAACTGCCGCCAAAAGGACTCATGATTCAGCATTATGATTCAGCGGTCTAATAGAGATGCCCTGACTCAAACTGAAGAACAACAAACTAGCTGCGTTTGCGTTTGCGGGTGGCGAAGAGAGAACCGGCCATGGCACCTAAACCCAAGAGGAGAGAGGGTTCAGGAACAGGTTCAACTGACTCAACCATAACCACCAAATCATTGTAGTCCCAGTCGCTGCCTTGATATTTATCCTCAAAGGCAACGATAAACTCATTATCGGTGAAGAGTCCAGGTTGCTTGCCGGGAAGATCCATATCAAAGCTTCCATCGCCTTGATAGATGGCAGAATGACGAATGCCATTGGGATTCTTACTGTCATCGGAGTAGAAGGTTCCCTGGGGACTGGTGATATAGAAGCCGAAGACATTTCCAAAGTTCTCAACGGTCTGCAGAGCGATGCCTCCTCCGTTGTCTGGATGTCCTTGGGTAACACTGGTGACGGTGCCACCGTTGAAGAAAGACACCATACTTACATCTTTGGAGGTATCTGATCCGTTAAAAATTTCCAGTTTCAAACCCGATTGGTTAAAAATACCAAAGGTATTCTCTGAGGCGAAGCCAGCAATTTCAAACATGAATTGCGAGATCGAACTTCCCGTCGCTGTATTGGTGAAGTATTCGTAACCCGTTTCAGCGGCGTTGACATCAAAGAAGTCACCGCCAACCGTCAAATAGTCTAATGACCCTTGCAGAGTGCAGTCATTGTCGATGAAACAACCGGAACCGGGACCGGGGTAGTTGTCATCGCTATCACTGCTAATACCGGCAGGGGTTCCGAGTTGTGCCGAGGCGGGGTTAGCACCGATGACGAGTCCGCCGAGGGCGATCGCAGCGCCTGCGGTCAAGGTCAGGGTTCTTTGGGTGAGTTGAGTCGTCGTTTTCATGATCAGTTCCTTTATTTGCGTGTTTATACTTAAGTGCCTCTGGGTATCACTATAAATAATCCGTCAAGGCTTTGGGGGTTTATACTGAAATCTTTACGAAGGCTTTAAAGAAGAGCCGTAATTTTAAGGGTTTTGTATCGAATGTGTGAAGATGGGGTCCTTCCGGGAACCTCAGTAGTCCTACGGATTGACGAATTTATGGGGTTTCTGCCGGACAAGATGACGAGGGCGTTACAATCGACGGGAGAGCGATCGCAAAACTTCAAAATTCCGTGGCAGACGTTTTTCAACTCACCGCTTCCGAGGGAGTCCCCCGGCCCTGGCTGGGCGATCGGGCCTATTACCTGAGTCAATTAGCCGCCCAACCCGAGCCGATTTTGCCGGGAGTGGTGGTGTCGGCGCAACTGCTGCGAGAGGTATGGGAGACCACCCCCTGGCGCGATCCCCTATTTGCCGAACTCTCCCACAGCACCCTGCATCTGCAAACCGATGATTCCCGACAACTCCAGGCCATCGCCCAACAGATCCGTCAGGCCCTGCTGAATGTAGAACTTCCCGAGGCCATCGCCGCTGACCTCAGTCACGCTATTGATCCCCTCGATGCGACTCAGCTAATCTTTCATCCGTCCTTACATATCGAAGCCCTCGGGCCAGACCACGATCCCCTGGCGATCGCGGCCCTGTTAGAAAGTCACGTCAGTTCCAGCGATCGCGCCAGCCTCAGTCAAACCCTCAAACAAGCCTGGGCCGAACTGTTCCGCGCCCGCTGTCTCCTCTATTGGCAACGGGCCAAGATTCCCCTAGAACAGATTTATTTAGCGATTCTCATCCAACCCCTACGGCCCACTCTCGTCTCAGGATTTCTCAACCTGCGTCGGGATGCGATCGAGATCATTGCCACTCGGGGCTTACCTCAAAGCCTCTGGAATGGCTGCATCGCTCCAGAACGCTACCAAATTGAGGCCGACAGTGGCCAAATCCGTCAGCATCACCCCGGAACGCCCCTCTGCTACTATCACCTCTGTCCCGACTCAGGGGAGATTCAAGTGGTCGCCGTCGGTAGCGATCGCCCCCAGGGACCCGTTCTCAAACCCAACCTATTGCGACAACTCCGTCATCACGCCCAACACTTCTATCAGCACTTAGATAATCAGCACCTAGACCCAGAGGGCGATCGCGCCGATCTCGAATGGGTCTTAACTCAGCAGCACCCAGACGCCACCCCAACCTGGTACATTAGCCAATATTATCCCCAAGGTTCCCCCAGTCTCACGATCCCAACTCTGACCCAGCCGACAGGCAATCGCCCCAGTCAGCCCAGCCAATTCCAGGGAATCGCGGCTTCGAGTGGTCAAGTCTATGGTGTAGTCTGTCGGCTGTCAGATCTAGATATTCAAGACAAGACGGGCCAGGCCCCACCCAACCAGCAAATTTTGGTCGTTCCCCAGTTTGAGCCGCAAGATGCCCCACCCTGCCAGCATCTCGTCGGACTCATCAGCGAAAGCGGTAGTCGCACTAGCCACGGCGCCATTTGGGCGCGGGAATTGGGCATTCCGGCCGTTATGGGAGTCGCCAATCTGACCCAGCAGGTCGAAACGGGACAGGCGATTTATCTCGACGGCGATCGCGGCCAAGTCTATCTCAACCCAGCCCCCAATTTGCCGGTATCTTCTCCCATCCGGGCCTCTTCACGCACCCCAATGTCTCCAACCCTTCGTGTTCATGGAACCGAGCTGTTTCTCTCCTTCAGTCAACCTCAGCTTGCTTCCTCCCTGGCGCAACTTCCCGTCGATGGCGTGGGCTTAATCCGCTCAGAACTGCTGGCCCAAAGCCTCTCCCTGAGTCAATACCCGCCCCCAGAGCGGCTGCACCACTTGAGTGAGGGCTTAAGGGCGATCGCCGAAGCCTTCGCGCCCCGCCCGGTGTACTATCGCAGCCAGGATGGAGGACGGCCCGGACAAGCCCTCGGCTTACGGGGAACCCTGGCCTATACCCAGGATGCTCGTCACTTTGAAGACGAACTCACCGCCCTAGCCCAAGTCCAGCAGGCCGGATATGACAACCTGCGTTTGATTTTGCCCTTTGTCCGCTCCCTGGAGGAGTTTAAGGCCGCTCAAACCCGGATTCATGAACGAGGCTTAGACGAATCTCCGGGGTTTCAATGTTGGTTAATGGCCGAAGTTCCCTCAGTCGCGGTGTTACTTGATGAGTATGTCGAGGCTGGGGTGCAGGGAATTGCTATCGGTAGCCATGATTTGAGTCAATTGATTCTGGGTTTCGATCGCGACGATCCCCAAGTGGCCGCCCATTTCGAGGTCACTCATCCGGCGGTTTTAGAGGCGATCGCCCGTTTAGCCCTCAGCGCCCGTCGTCTCAACATTCCCTGTACCATCTGTGCTGATTCCCTGGCCCCAGCCTCTGGCGATCGCGCCCTAGAAGCATTTATCCGCTGCGGTGTCACCGGAGTCTGCCTCAGTCCCGACAATTTAGAGAATCAGATTCGGGCCATCGCGCAGGCCGAACAACGGTTACTCCTGGACGGGTTTTGGCAAGGAAAGCCAGCCCCAGGAGGCTTGCCGCAACTGGACTAGATGGCTCGTTTGTTGGCCTCAATGGCTTCGGTGTAGCGGCCTAATTTTTGCAACACGATGCCCTTGTTCATCCAGGCTTGGCGATCATCGGGCTGACGTTCGACAATGATATCCCAGGTCTGATTGGCCTCCTCCCAGCGATGAAGCTGTTGCAGAGCATTGGCTCGTAGCCGATAGCCTTGCAGATCCTCGCCATCGAGTTCCAGGAGGCGATCGCAGGCCGTCACCACCTCCTCAAACTCTTCGAGAGCCTGATAATTCAAACTTCGTTCTCGCCAGAGACGGGCATCGTCGGGATTGAGGGCTAAGGCTCGTTCAAGAAACCGCAATGCAGCATGATAATTTTGCCCCTGAGCCTGTTCTTGGGCTTTCTGATAAAGCTGTTCAGCTTCTTGCGCGTCACTGGCGGCATCACGAGGGCGATTGGCATCAGGTTCAACCACCGAGGCCTTGAGATCCCCTGACGCCACCGCTGGCTGTTCTTGGGCGCGATCTAAGCCCAAAGCCCGATTATTGGCCTCGATCGCTTCTTCATACCGGCCTAACTTCTGTAGGGCCACCCCTTTATTGATCCAAGCATCTCGGAAATAGGGATTCAGTTCTAAGGCGGTATCCCAACTCTCAATGGCCTCTTGCCAGCGTTCTAAACTGGCTAAGGCGACACCCCGGCGAAACCAAATATCCGAGTCGTGGCGATCGAGTTCTAAGGCTTTATCCCAGGTGGCGAGGGCTTCATCCCAACGTTTGAGTTGTAACCCCAAGGCGACACCTCGGTGAATCCAGGTTTGGATATCTTGGGGATTGATGGCCAGGGCTTTATCCCAACTCTCTAAGGCGGCTTGAGGCCGTTTCATTTCATGTTGCAGATCGCCGAGATGACTCCAGGCTTCGGCGGAGTTGGGGTTGAGTTCCACGGCTTGCTGATAGACGGCCAGGGCCTCCCGGAAGCGTTTGAGTTCGGCGAGGGCATCACCGCGATAAATGAGAGCTTGTAGATTCTCGGGATCGGCCAGGAGGACGCGATCGAAGGCCAGCAAGGCGGCTTCGTTATTGTCTTGATTGAGTTGTTCGATGCCGAGTTGCATCCAGCGTTTGGCTTCAGCCTCCTGATTGGCGGCGTCGGCTTCTGTCTCGGCTTGAGTCTCCGTCTCCGTCTCCGTCTCCGATTCGGGTTCGGGTTCGGGTTCTGGGGCCGGTTCTGGGGTAGCCGGGGCGGTGGTTGATACATTGGCCTGATCGCAGAGTTTGCGCCCAATTTCGCCGGCGAGGGTGGCGATATGTCGTGAACTGCTTTGACTCAGGGCCACGAGTTTTTGGCCGAGTTCCCCTTGGGGGCGATCGTCGAGTAAGCGAGCGTTGCCAAAGCGGTGCAACCAAGCAATCCACTGTTCATCGCTGGCGCGATCGCTCAACACCTCGAAGAAACGCTCCACTTTAACCCCACTCCAACCTTGACTCACGCCATCGAGCAGTTGTAGGAAGTAGTATTCGTATTCCGTGTCGCTCAATGACGACGGGGACGGTGTGACTGATTCCTGGGGGGCGGTTGCGCCAAATAAACCTCGGAAAAAGTTAATGATCCCCTGTACGATCCGCCTCAGCATGGGTTCTCTATCTCGTCTCGTCTAACCTTCTGATTTTAATGGGGATTGGAACCGGCGATCGCCCCATCTTGGGGAAATGCCCCTCGGGTTGTTGACGAGGGTTGATCCTACGGTTGATCATGAATCATCACAGTCGTTGCATCGGCTCATGTTTAGGATCAATGATTTTCTGACCGGCCCGGGCAAACTTCACCGCTAGGGAGAGTTTGGGGGCGTTGCCGAAGATCATCGAGACTTCCCCCATGCCAAAGTGGTCATGAACGACGCGATCGCCCACCTTCCAGTCTTGCGTCAGTTGCGCTCGATTAGAGGCGGCGTACCCCTTACCCTTGGCGGCGACGCGGTTTCGCGGCTGGGTATTCCCTTTAATGAACTCGCGGGGGAGTTCCCCCAAAAACTGAGATGGGGCGGCGGTTTGAACTTGTCCCCAGAGACGACGACTGAGGGCGTGGGAGAGAAACAGTTGTTCTTGGGCGCGGGTAATCCCCACATAACAGAGTTTGTCCTCTGCGGGTTTTCCTTCCAGGACAATGGCCGCATACCCGAGCCGGCCCAGCACCTGGGCAGCCTGGCCGCCGGAGTTGGCCTCCTTGATGCCGCCGGTCAGCGGGCTTTTACAGCCCACGGAAATTCGGCCGGACATGGCGGCAGCGCTTCCGCTGAGCAGCCCCGGAGCAATGACCAGTTTGTTTTCGGCTCCCAGGGGATGGCACAGGGGCGGGACCTCCTTGGCCACCACCGTCGATGTCATGCCCCGGCCGCCAAAGCCGGCGTAATCGCCGATGGGTTCTGTTACAGCTTTGGGGGGATGGTCCGGACCCATCTGGATGCGGAGAATTTTGTCCATGTGAACACCTCCTTATGATGCGGGCTGGTTAAGGGATCGGTAAAAGGCAGAATTGATTTCATTTTCTATTTTTATGGGAAATCCGGAAGATGTCAAGAATTTCATGCAGATGGCCGGGTTGCAAATCCAAAGGCCAGGGTTTAGCACTCGTCGGAATTGTCAAGGCCAAGGGCCGGGTCCGGGGGCTTGCCGTTTTGTCCGTCTTTGTAGCATTTGCCCGCATACCAGTTGATCTGGCGGCAGACGCCCCGGATCAGGCTGACCTCCCCGGCGCGCAGGGGCAGGCGGGAGAAAAATCGCCGGAACCGGTCCATCCAGTGATCCGGGTTCTCAGGCTGAAGATAGTTGATGCGCACCAGGGTTTCGGTTA
>NZ_JAWOCL010000043.1:0-6837 GCF_046483825.1 Sodalinema sp. | reverse complement strand
GCTCAAGCTTTTCGTCGTCTGGGTTCTCAGGTAACGCTGATTCATCGTCATTCCCATGTGTTGCATCGGGAAGATGCTGATGCGGCGGAGATTGTGCAACAGACGTTTATCCGGGAAGGGATTGAGTTGGTTCTCGGTTGTGAACCGGAGCGAGTCGAGAAGACAGCAGAAGGGAAAGTCCTGACATTCAACTACAAGGGGACTCAAAAACAGGTGGTTGTGGATGAGATCCTGATTGGGGCAGGACGGACGCCGAATGTGGAAAGCTTAAACTTAGAGGCGGCAGGTGTGGCTTACAATCGCCGAGGGGTGGAGGTGGATGAGTATTTACAAACCACGAATCCGCAAATTTATGCGGCGGGGGATATCTGCATGAATTGGAAGTTTACCCATGCGGCGGATGCAGCGGCTCGGATTGTGATTCAGAATACTCTGTTTGCCCCGTTTGGTTTGGGGCGACCGAAGTTGAGCAGTTTGGTGATGCCCTGGGTGACGTATACTGATCCAGAAGTGGCTCATGTGGGTCTCTATGAGGGAGAGGCACAAGAGAAAGGTATTGAGACGGAAATGATTAAGATAGGGTTTGAGGATTTGGATCGGGCGATCGCCGATGGGGAAACAGACGGCTTTCTCAAGGTTCTCCATGAGAAAGACTCGGACAAAATCCTCGGGGCCACGATGGTCTCGCGTCATGCGGGAGAGTCGATTAGTGAAATCACCACGGCGATGGTGGGCGGATTGGGGTTAAAAACTCTCTCTAGTGTGATTCATCCCTATCCCACTCAAGCTGAATGTATCCGCAAGGCGGCGGATGCCTACAAACGAACCCAGTTAACCGATACCACGAAAAAACTGTTAAAACTATTGCATCGTTTCACGTAATTTCTCTATTGCTATCGAAGCGGTGCGTTCCGGCAAGTTTTAGCCGAGTGGTCTAAGCCTAACCTTGATTGGAGCCGGAACACCCCCTACCTCTACTATTGCCTTTTCCCCCCTCTTGCCTCTTGCCTCTTGCCTCTTGCCTTCTTCTTCCCATGCTCGATCTCAATCAAGTCACAAAACTCCTACCCGGCATTGGTGAACATTTGCGGGAAGAAGCCGTCGCGGCTCAGAAACGGCTCGAATTGGCTCAGGGGTTGTTTGAGACGGCCTGTGAGCATCAGGAGGCGTTGGTGGCGGCTCAGGAGCGATGGCGCGATCGCATCTGGTTTTCGGCCGCCACCCCAGTTGAACCCCTCCAGAGTCACATCCTTCTCCAACGGCCCCCCTCAGAACATACGGTTATCGCCACCGATGGCTCGCAAATTGCCCCCAATCAGCATGAAATCGCCTATTGCTATCTCCTCAACATTGGGCGGGTTGTCTTGCATTATGGGCAAAATCGCGCCCCGGTTCTCGATAGTGTGCCGGAGGTGTTCTATCGCCCGGAAGACTTATATGCGTCACGCCAATGGGGGATTCGGACGGAGGAATGGATGGGCTATCGGCGGGCGGTGTCGGAGGCCCAGGAGTTGGCTACGTTAGGGGTGGAGTTACGCCGTCAGCACCCGGAAACGCCGCTGTTGGCGATGGTGGATGGTTCTCTGATTTACTGGTTCCTCGATAGTTTGCCCGATGAGGCCCGCGATCGCATCCTCAACCCCATTCTCGATGCTTGGGAACGATTGCGACGGGCGGGGGTTCCGCTGATGGGCTATCTGAGTGCTTCCCGCAGCCGTGAAGCCCTGAGTTTTTTGCGTTTAGAGGCCTGTCCGTTTGAGCAACCTAATTGTTTGACGTATTGCCCCTATATTGCGCCCACTGAAGGCGATGTTTTGGCGAAACGCGCCCCCTGTCAGGTGATGGAACCGTTGCGAGATACCAGTTTTTGGGGGGGATTGTTGCAACCGGGAGAACGCAGTTGTTTGTGGAAGTCGTCGTTACCGGTGTTGGGGTTATATCCGCCGCAGCAAACTGTGTATTTTTGTTATGTTCATGTGGGGACAGAAATTGCTCGTATTGACGTTCCCGCCTGGGTTGCAGAGGACTCTGACCAACTTGAAGCGGCGTTAAGCCTTATGTTAGGACAGGTGTACAAAGGATATGGCTACCCGGTGAGTTTGGCGGAAGCTCATAATCAGGCGGTGGTTCGAGGGGGCGATCGCCAACGCTTTTTTGCCCTCCTGGAACGACAAATGATTGAAGCCGGATTAACCAATGTGGGAACCTCCTACAAGGAAGCTCGAAAACGCCGCAGTATTGCCTAATTTATGGCTTAATTTATCGCCTAATTTACCCTATGGCTAATCCCTCGGCTGCAAATTGGATCTGGAAAATTTGGGCTGCCATTTTTTTGGTGTCTGGGGCAATTGTGGGAGGAACGCTATTGCTTCTTCCAGAATTAGTTAGACAGCGAACCTCGTTGGCTGAAGAGGTCGAAACCATCAATAACTTATTATCTCTAAAAAGTAGTTTAGATGACTTAAATCGGGCTGAACGCCGCGCTGAGAATCCCTCACAAAATCCAGATGAGGAGTTAACTGTTGCTGAGACTCCATTATTGAATAGTTCAAGGGTTCAGCAACTTCCAGAAGTTCAAGCAATGGAATCTGCGGATAATGAAGCCTTAGAAGAACGTCTTGAGTTAGAACTGGAGTTCCAACAGCAAGTTCAAGCTCAAATTCGTCAGTTGCAGGAGGAAATCGCTCAACTTGAAACCAATAATCGCCGACTGGTACAGGAAAATAATAGTTTACGAGGTTATCAAATTAATTACCAACAACAAATTGAACGCAAAATTGAGTTATTACAGCCTCGTTTGGCTAAAATTCGTCAACTTCCATCCGTTGACAACACCTTTTCATTAGAAAATGTCACACTGGCTTCATTAGGAAATACAGTTGATTTTGAGAATTTAGAGTCAAATTTAGAGAATAAAGTTGAGCAAAGAAATATCCTTCGCGATCAGATTCGTTTCCTAGAACGTAGTTTTTCGTTTGGGATAATTTTAGGTCTTGCCAATTTGTTGATTGGGGGAATTTACTATTGGTTAGACCGTTGGAACGAGGAACAGGCGCAGAAAATCAAGGAAACTGAAGAGAAAATTGAGGAAGCGCAGTCAAAAATCCGTAACTTTAGCTGGAATATGGCGAATGCGAGTTTAGAAAAGTATTATCAACGCAACTTAATGGAGGTTCAGGTCATTTTTATGACCAGTGTTGTGGTGATGATTTTAGGATTTTTGTTGATTTTAGCCTCGTTGGCGATCACACTCTATGATTTAAACCCGGCGGAGTCTCCCAACAGATCGCCAGACACAGAAGTTGCTGAACGTGGCGAGGTGGAACCGTCTCAGGAGTCGGCTACAGCGACATCAGTGGTCAACCCTAATAGTGATGTGGCGACAATTGGGGTAATCGCCGGGATTTTAACCAACTTTATTGGCGCAACCTTTATGATTGTCTATCGCTCAACGGTTCGAGAAGCCTCTCGCTATTCTAATTCCCTGAATCGGATCAATGATGTGGGAATTGCGATGGATATTTTGAATACGGCGGTTGAACATGAGGATACTCCTGAAATTTTGATGGCGAAGGTGGAAATCGCGAAACGACTGGTGGATAGCGATCGCCATCCTAATCTTGATTAAGATGTTGATTAATTGACGTTCACGTCGATTCACCGGTGAGGCTGGCTAGGAGTTCTTCACAGTCGTGAACGAGAGGAATCCCGAGACTTTTAGCAATACTTAATGCTTGTTGACAATAGCCGATGGCCCGTTCGCGATGATCGAGATGTTGATGCAGTTCAGCTAAGTTTTTTAAGCCTTCAGCTTCCCCATGACGATCGCCAATCTCACGGGTAATCTCTAAGGCGCGTTGTAAACTTTCCGTGGCTTCGGGATAACGGCCCAAACAGAGATAGGTTTCTCCCATATTCGACAGGGCGATCGCCTCCCCCTCCCGAAACTCCATCTTACGGGAAATATCCAGATATTTCTCCTCACAACCGAGGGCCTGAGAATAATCCCCAAGTGCATAATACGCAAACCCCAAATTACCTAAAGCCTGGCCAATTCCTCGGCGATCGCCTAATTCTTGAGCGATGGCTAAATCCTGTTGATGATAGGCGATCGCCGCCTGATAATCCCCTAAGCCATGTAACGCCAGGCCTAAATTGCCCAACGCTTGCCCAATTCCAGAGCGATCGCCGAGAATTTGAGCCAATTTCAGACCATTTTGAAAATAGGAAATCGCCTGCTCATACTCCCCTAAATAGTAATACTCTAAGCCAATATTCCCTAACGCAATTGCTTGATTTTGCCGATCCCCTAGCCTGTCAGCGATGCTTAAATGTTGTTCATGACAGGCGATCGCCTCACGATAATTGCCCAGACAGGAGTAGGCTTTTCCCAACCCTTCGAGACAGACAAGATTAAGCGGATCATCTCCCTTACCCAACAACGATTCATACATTTCCATCTGTTCCCGATAATAGCCCCAAATCTCTAGTTGCTTATGGAGCGGTTCTGCTGTTAGGCGATCGAGGGGCAATAAAAGCAATTCCTGACACCGTTGCCAATCTTCAACTTCCGTTAAATGGCGAAAGGCCTCAAGATAGCCACGGACATGATCAAGATTAGAAGCGTCTAACGGCGGTTCATAATGGATCAGCCAGTTGAGGGCGGCCCGATATTGACTGCGGCGACTGCGAGGAGAAATACGTCGTAATGTAGCCGGATTGAGCTGCAAGCGTTTCAACAGTCGCTGCCGAGACACCGATGGGGACACCATTGACTTGTCATCCATCGGTGTCTCAACGGGTGCATTAATGGCTGAATCCGCTGGGAAGTTCTCCATCCTCTAAATCTAGGGCTTGTAAATGACTCAGGGCAACACTACGAATGAGGTTATGTTGACGTAACAGCAAGCGATCGCCCTCAGTCACCTCCTCGACTAAATAGCGATCGCGCAGTACATCGAGGGCCAACTGTCGATCACTTTCTAGATAGTCCCAATCCTCAAGATGAGAAAGCCAGAACGACTCAGCCACCGGGCAACGATAGACGGAGGCCTCACATAACAAGAGATAAGCGGCCGGGGCCTCCCGTTTGAGCCGCAAAAAGGTTTGTTCGAGGCGATCGCGAACTTTCATGCGTAACAGGCGGGTGCATTCGTGGAGTTGCCAGCGATCCTCAGCCGAGGCCGTCTGTCCCATTTTAGCCTGGGCGATCGCCGTTTCAACCTCCTCAATGTCCTGACCATATTTATGCCAATAGGCCCGCACATTGCCCGAAAACGGCGCATTCGATATCTCGCCGGCTATCACCCGCAACGCCAGGGGATGCCCTTCATAGGCGGTTCCAATGCGCTTGAGATAGCTTTGACAGTCTCGGGTTAGGTTGAGATGGGCCTTGGCAAATAACGCCAACTGTTCCGACTCATTGAGTCCTCCAAGAAACTCACAAGTCCAGAAATTGCTGTAGCGTGCCGGGAGCTGGCCGGGGAAGTCTTGGGAGGTGAGGATAATCCGACTCTGACAGACGGGGGCCGCCAACAGAGCCTCAAAAAAGTCCGCCCAGAGAGGATCTCGGAAGTCACTCCAGCCATCGTCCTCGTTCCCCTGTAACATCATCTCCAACGAGTCAATCATCAGCAACAGGGGCCGGTTGAGGAGATAGTTGGCCGTGCGATCGACTAAGACTTGGCCATCCTTAGGCCCCTCGATGGGAGATCCCCACTGTTCCCACCAGCGACTGGCGACACTGATAAAGTCGTTGGGTTGGCGATCGTTGTCGAGGTTTTCCCGGAGTAGGTTCTGCCACTCGGGGCCAGTCCATTGTGGGTATAAGCAGATGGCAATTCGCTCCCCCAGTGCCGTTTTACCGATGCCGGTAATTCCCAATAACACCAGGAGACGACAAGACTGCTGCAACTGCTCACTTAACTGAGCCAATAATGCGTCGCGTCCGACCCAGGCCTCATCGTAGGCGAAGAAATCCAAGGTCCCTGAGGCCGGATTGGCCGATGAGATGCCTGATGAGAGAGTCTCGGGATGGGCGATCGCACCCTCTTGGCCCGAGTCTTGGCTAGAGTCTTGGCCCGAGTCTTGGCCCGAGTCTTGGCTAGAGTCTTGGCTAGAGTCGGACAACGGGGCCACCACCACTTCTTGCCATGGTACTTCCACCGCCTCGCAGATGGCGATAAAGGTCTGCGATCGCACCGGGAGGCGACGCCAAAACCGTTTCAGGGTGGCCGCCGAGGTTGAGGCGGCCTCACACCATTCTGATGATGATTTGAGCCAACCCTTGTAACGTCGCGCGTAATCAACCTGTCGAAGCCCCTGCATCGACGCCTTGAGTGTTGCTGCCACAGTTCTCGCTCTCCTTGCGAATCAATCAACCCCTGACGACTCATTTTTGGCTCACTCTAGCCCGGCGGATGCTCGAATCTTGACAGAGCCAAAAATGAGCTTATAATGAGTACATCGCATTTTTTTAGATGGATGTTTTGCCTAGAACTCCCATTACATCAGGGGATTAGGCTCTGTCGCAACCGTTGAGCCGCCCGGTGCGACGATCGAGATCATCTCGGTCAACGTCAGCCTAAAACTTGTGGGAGTTAGCGGCTCACTTTTGGCTAACTTTTTATCCATCACCAGAGGTCATTTTGCATCAACCTGCCCTATTCGAGGATCGTCACCGATGAACCACTGCACTCACAAGCGCAACCAGCACCCAACCGAGATCAGTCAGCGGCTGATTGGTCTTCCATTAGACATCTGGCTTTCCTAACAACCGGGGTCAGTTTAATCTTGCGCTTCTTGAAACTCAGCTCTCAAAGCGAACCTCGAACCGAA